>JABJCS010000435.1 GCA_018665505.1 Alphaproteobacteria bacterium | reverse complement strand
CGAACTCGCTGTGATCGACGCCCAGCACCACGTCACCGTACATCTGGATGAACCGGCGGTAGCTGTCATAGGCGAAACGCGCATCGCCACTGGCTTGAGCAAGACCTTCGACGCTCTCGTCGTTCAGTCCAAGGTTCAGCACCGTGTCCATCATGCCCGGCATGGAGACCCGAGCGCCGGAACGTACCGAGACCAGCAAGGGGTTCGCCCGGTCGCCGAAATTGGATCCGACCGACGCTTCGATATGCGCGACACCCGCCGCCATTGCCGCATCTAGATCTTCCGGATACTTCTCGCCGTTGTCGTAGTAATGAGTGCAGACTTCGGTCGTGATGGTGAAACCTGGTGGCACCGGCAGGCCGATACTCGCCATCTCTGCGAGGTTTGCACCCTTGCCACCCAACAGCTCACGCATCTCCGCGTTGCCCTCGGAACTATCACCGCCGAACACATACACCCATTTGCTCATCTGCGATCTATCCTTCGATCTGGCTGAAGTCTGCAACCCGATTCATGGTCGTTCGAATTTCCGATAGAAGTTTCAGTCGATTGACGCGAAGCGCGGCGTCCTCTGCGTTTACGGTCACGACATCGAAGAATGTATCGACGGGTCCTCGCAACTCAGACAAAGCGCTCATTGCCGCCGCGAATTCTTCCGTCGCGACTGCAGTCTCCGCGCGTGCCAAGCTTTGCTCGAGTGCTTCCGACATGCGTGTTTCTTCATCCTCCGCGAACAATTCTCGGTCCGCAGCAGCATCGTAACTCGCGTCGTCTTTCTTCTCTTCAATGGCGAGAATATTTGCCGCCCGCTTATACGCGGTCAGCAAATTCGCTCCGTCATCGCTCACGACAAAATCCTTCAACGCATCCACCCGCGCCAAGAGCCTCACCAAATCGTCTTCGCTGGAGAGCGCGAATATGGACGAAATCAAATCGTGCCGAACCCCCTGCTCGCGCAGATGTACCTTCATCCGGTCGGCGAAAAAGCCAAGAAGGTCCGGTCCATCAAAGGCGTCGGCAGTCGTACCGTAAAGCGCGCTCGATTGCGCGAAGACCGCCAACAAGGGAACACGCAGTTCATTCTCAACAATTAGGCGGATCACACCGAGCGCCGCGCGACGCAGCGCGTATGGATCGCGGGATCCGGTTGGTTTCTCGTCGATGGCCCAGAAGCCGACCAACGTATCGATCTTATCGGCGAGCGCCACGCATACGGACACCGGGGCGGAGGGACAGCGGTCGTTCGGACCTAGCGGTGAATAGTGGTCCGCGATGGCTTCCGCAACGGCATCCGATTCGCCGTCGTGGCGTGCGTAGTAGCGGCCCATCACGCCTTGCAGTTCCGGGAACTCACCAACCATATCGGTAACGAGGTCCGCTTTGGCGAGTCGCGCGGCGGAGCGCACCTGATCTTTATCGGCGCCCTGCACATAGGCCGAAATTTCCACCGCCAACGCCTGCACCCGGTCGACCTTCTCGTCGAGAGTGCCGAGCTTTGCATGGAACACCATGCCTTTCAGCGAGGGCGCTTTGCTCGCAAGCGATGCCTTGCGGTCCTGATCCCAAAAGAACTTGGCGTCCGCCAGCCGTGCGCGCAACACGCGCTCGTTCCCGGCAACAATAGCCTTACCACCGTCTTCCGCTTCCATATTGGCAACGACGCCGAAGCGCGGTGCGAGCGAGCCATCCGCGTTCAAGAGCGAGAAATATTTCTGGTGCGAGCGCATCGAGGTGATCAGCACCTCATCCGGCACTTCCATGAATTCGTCATCGATAGCGCCGATATGTACCACCGGCCATTCCACGAGACCGCTCACTTCATCGAGCAGGCCCGGGTCTTCGCGCACCGCAAGTCCCGCCACGTCGGTGAGCGCATTCAAATCAGTGTCAATCTTCGCCCGCCTGTCCGCCACGTCGAGCATGACCTTGGCATTTAGAAGGCCGGATTTGTAACCATCGAAAGAAGTAACGGGAAATGTCTTGTCCGACATGAAACGGTGTCCGGCTACTTGCGAACCGAATGCCAGGTCCCTTCCATTGCCGAGTTCGATTTTCCCCTGCACGGGATTCCCATTGAACAGGCAAAGGACGGATTGCAAGGGCCGGACGTATCTCAGCTCGCCCTCACCCCAGCGCATCGATTTCTGCCACGGTAATTTTCGCACTATATCCGCAACAAGATCACCAAGCACGCTGACGGTGCCGGTCCCCTTCTTCTCGACGATCGCATAGAGGAAAGTTCCTTTGTCGCTCTCTCGCTCTTCAACCTCGGTACCGTCGGGCAACGAGCCCTTAAATCCAGCGAGCGCTTTTTCGGGTGCGTCAGCGCGGGGGCCTCGGCGTTCTTCACGCACGTCCGGCTGTTTTTCCGGCAGTCCATCAACCACCAGCGCTAATCGGCGCGGCGTTGCAAAAGCTTCGGCGGAAGTGAATTCGAGACCCGCCGCTTTCAAGCCCTCGGTGACAAGCCGCTTGAGGTCATCCGACGCACGCTTCTGCATGCGGGCCGGAATTTCCTCGGAGAACAATTCGATCAGGAGTTCAGGCATACATCACCCTTCCTCCCAAATTAGAGCTGTCATTCCCGCGAAGGCGGGAATGACAGGGTGCCGGGATGGCATCGAGAAAACCATCACTCGACCTCCACGCCCTGGCTTCTCAGCCAAGCGGCGGCGGAGCCTTTGGCAAGTTCGCGCACTCGCAGGATATAGGCTTGGCGTTCGGTGACGCTGATCGCGCCTCGCGCATCCAGTAGATTGAACCGATGGCTCGCCTTCAAACATTGGTCGTAAGCCGGAAGCGCCAAGTTCGCTTTCAGCAAGGCGGCGCATTCGGTCTCCGCGTCCTCGAAATGGCGGCGCAACATATCGACATCGGCATATTCGAAGTTATGGGTCGAATACTCGACCTCCGCCTGATGAAAGACATCGCCATAGGTCACACCGTCGCCGTTGAAATCGAGATCGTAGACGTTCTCGACGCCTTGCACATACATGGCTAAGCGCTCCAATCCGTAGGTCAGTTCGACCGACACCGGATCACAGTCGAAGCCGCCGACTTGCTGGAAATAGGTGTATTGAGTGACTTCCATCCCATCGCACCAAACTTCCCAACCGAGCCCCCAGGCGCCCAAAGTCGGACTTTCCCAATCGTCCTCGACGAAGCGAATGTCATGCGCCATCGGATCAATCCCGAGCGCGCGCAGACTATCGAGATAGAGGTCCTGGCTGTTCTCAGGCGAGGGCTTTAATAGCACCTGATACTGATAGTAGTGCTGGAGCCGATTCGGATTTTCGCCATAACGCCCATCGGTCGGGCGGCGCGACGGCTGCACATATGCGGCCTTCCATGGCGCAGGGCCAAGTGCCCGCAATGTGGTTGCCGGATGAAAGGTGCCCGCTCCCACTTCCATATCGTAGGGCTGCATGAGGGCACATCCTTTATCCGCCCAAAACTCCTGGAGCGTTAAAATAAGGTCTTGGAAAGTATCTACGTTGGCCATCTGGGAGGCTAGGCGCTCGAAAAAGGGCGATTATAACGCAACTGATGGGATGACGTCTGCTTTCGTTGGGCGACAAAACTTAAACCGGCGCTCAGTCCTGCCCTGACTCTCTTGGCCCAGCCAGCATTAAGCAATTAACCCCATCGAAAATTTTTCTAAGTCGGTGCGGCGTGCTTGGCACTGGGTTTTGGTTTTTATGTGATTCTTGGGCCCTGTTTGATCAACAATGCAGTGCCTGGGCTAGGGTATAAATTGATGCAGCATCAATTTATGCTGGGCCTTTCAGGTTTGAGCTGCATTTTGCGGCGGCGAACTGGGTCACAGTGGGATGCGCGAACGTGTATTACTTAATTTTAGGTGTTGGGTTGTTACCGCGGAAATGGCTCCAGAGCTTGGGTCGACTCCTCGGCTTGATCCTCTATTACGGTCAAACCCGGAGCCGAAGGACCAGTGATCGAAACAT
>JABJCS010000434.1 GCA_018665505.1 Alphaproteobacteria bacterium | reverse complement strand
CCGGTAAGATAGAAAAATCCAATACCCTCGCATGCCGTGCCGATCTTCTCCGTAACCTCGGCCTTTCCGGATGCATCACCCGATAAAAAGGGCGCAAAATCAATTTCGGGGACCCGTTCCAATCGACTAACCTTTTTGATCCCGCACCGCATCCTTCACGTGGGGCACGACTTTCGTCGCGAATTGATGGAGAGAGGATTCGACGGCATCCGGTCGTAGGCCCGGAGGTACCGCCCAGGTGACGAAGTCGGTGATGCGATTTTCTTGGATGAACGTGGTCAACTCGCGGACGCAATGATCGACGTCGCCGATCAACCAGTTCTGATTAATGCGTTCCTTGTCCTGGTCTGGCGGTGCGCCGCGCCCGGCCGTCTTGAACGCCTCCGCGTAATACTCCATCCGGAACCGCTCAGCCGCTCGGATCGCGGGCCAATCGCGGTCTCTGTCGTTGGTGACAAAAACGGGTTTGATGATTCCCAAGCGATAATCGTCCGGGTCCCGCCCATCGGAGCGGAGGGCATCGAGCCACACTTGGGTCGTAGTCTCGAACGGCCCTTGGGGCAGTAGGTGCGCATTAAAACGAGCGGCCCGAAGTGCTCCTTCGCGTGAAGACGCTGCGATCCAGAGCGGCGGTCCCCCTTCTTGCACGTACTCGGGCCGGATGAGGACGTCTTTGGTCTGATAGCGTTTGCCCGTAAAGCTGAATTGTTCACCACGGAAACAATGTGAGAGAATTTCGAGACCCTCGTCCGTGCGCGAGACCCGGTGCGAGACCGGATATCCATAGCCCGCGAAATCCCGCGGCACATAACCAAGGCCGACCCCGATATCGGCGCGTCCCCGGCTAAGGTTGTCGAGCACGGCCAGATCCTCTGCCAATCGTACCGGATGATAGAGCGGCAAAATGGAGATGTCGGAGGAAAAGCGAACCCGCTTGGTACGTGCGGCCATGGCGCTAGCCACGGGAATCCAGGACGGCAGGTAACCGTCTTCGACGAAGTGGTGTTCGGTAAACCAGATCAGATCAAGGCCGAGCCCTTCGAGCCAAACCGCCTGGTCGAGTAGCTCGGCATAGAAGCTGGGATTGTCGATCCCGGAGTGGGGCGGATTGCGGAAATCGTAGACCACGCCGACGCGAAGTTCTGGCCGCATGATACAATCTCCCTCGGGCCCGCGCGTGGCCGAATTACAACCCCATAATCGCCTTGGCGATGATGTTCTTCTGAATCTCGTTCGATCCGCCATAGATTGATGCGGCGCGGCGCAACAGACGCTCCTCCATCAGGCCGACAGCATGGTCGGGGCCTACTGGGATCATGTTTGTTTGTTGATTGAACAAGCGGCCCGGTTGATAGGGATGGGCGTAATAGCCCATCGCCCAGACGAGCAATTCATTCAGCTCTTGCTCCACTTCGGTGCCACGAATTTTCAGGATTGACGACGCATCCCCCGGTGACTTACCTGCACTGACGGCGGATAACGTGCGCAAGTTCGTTATCTCTAACGCCTGGAGTTTGATGCCGACATTCGCGACGCGGGATTTGAAATCCGGGTCATCAATCAACGGCTCGCCGCTATCTTGCTCAAGGCCGGCGATCTCTTTCAGCTTTTCTAATTTGCGTTTCGATTTAGCGACGCCGGCGATGCCGGTGCGCTCATGGCCCAGAAGATACTTGGCATAGGTCCAGCCCATGTTCTCTTCACCGATCCGATTTGTCACCGGGACCTTTACATCGACGAAAAACACCTCGTTCAAATAATGCCCACCATCCATCGAGATGATCGGTTTTACTTCCAGGCCCGGCGTCGACATATCGATAAGCAGGAATGAGATACCTTCCTGCTTCTTGCCTTCGGTCGAGGTGCGGACCAACGCGAAAACCCAATCCGCGTGATGGGCGTGCGAAGTCCAAATTTTTTGGCCGTTGACGATATAGTTCTCGCCGCTCTCGTCGAGCTCGGCCCGCGTTTGCAACGACGCGAGATCGGAGCCTGATCCCGGTTCCGAATACCCCTGGCACCAGAAGATATCGCCGTTGAGGATCGAGGGGATGTGTTGCTGTTTTTGTACCTCGGTACCGAAAGTATAAAGCACCGGCCCGATCATCGTGATACCGAAAGAACTCAACCGCGGCGCATTGGCGTTTTGATATTCCTCGTCATAGATGTGCTTTTGCACCGGCGACCATTCACAGCCGCCGTGTTCTTTCGGCCAGCTCGGCGCGACCCAACCTTTTTCGAACAGAATTTTGTGCCAACGTCTGGTGTATTCTTTCGGCACGTAAGAAGGGGAGCGTCGCGAAGCTTCCTGAACCTCCGGCGGTAGATTCTCCGCGATGAAGGTGCGTACTTCTTCTCGAAACGCCTCGTCTTCAGGGCTGAATGTCATGTCCATGGTCGTTGCTCCGCTTCCGCTCTCGATGTTGCTAGTGAGATAGGTCGCGCGCGACGTGCGGCACCCTCGCGCCTGGGTACTTTTTGTCTTCTGTTCGTTGTGCTGCCGGTCTATCTCATTGACAATGCGACATACAAATATGACGGGGAACCGAAAATGACCGATCTGCCGCTTGAACTTGACCACGTAGGGCTTGCCATCCGCGACTTGGAGGTCGGCCGGCAAACATACGACAAGCTCGGATTTACGCTCACGTCACGCAGCATTCATTCCGGCTCGCGCGAGCCTGGCGGACCGGTCGAACCTTTCGGTTCCGGCAATCATTGCGCCATGTTCGAGACCGGTTATTTCGAGGTGATGGGCCTTACGGATCCCAATCTCTATAGCTCGGCGCTTGGTATGCTCGAGAAATACGAAGGCGCGCATATCACGGCTTTCGGCAGCGGCGAGGCGGAGAACGCCTATAAGGTTCTCTCATCGCGTCTCGAGGGTGTGCAACCGGCGCGCCGATTGGAGCGCGACGCGGCGTTCGGCGTGCATGATGAGGAAACCCGGCGAGCGGCGTTCAATAATATTACCGTCGATCAGGCGGTCT
>JABJCS010000003.1 GCA_018665505.1 Alphaproteobacteria bacterium | reverse complement strand
GCCGTCATAGGTTCGCCGATGCGGCTTGCCATACATCTCAATGACTTGCTTGCGGAAATCGACTTCGTTGTAATTCAGCACATGGTCCGAGCCCAGCGCCGTCAACCGGTCGAGCTTATCTTGGGAGCCTGCGCATGAGACGACTTCCATGCCCATTTTCTTGCCGAGCAAAACGCAGCATGTCCCGACACCGCCGGACGCGCCTAGAACCAACATTTTCTCACCCGCCTTAACATTGCCGTTCTCAAACATCATACGATGTGCGGTCCCGTAAGCGACCGGAAGCGAAGCAGCTTGCGCGAAGCTGACACCATCCGGAATCGGGATGAGTTGATGCGCCCGCACGCGGCAAAGTTCAGCCATGCCGCCGTCCACGGTCTCTCCTTGAAGGCCACCTTCAACACGATTGATCGGATCGACCAAGACCCGGTCACCGACACTCCATCCTTCGACTTCGGGGCCAATCTCAGCGACTTCGCCGGCGACGTCTAGGCCAGGGATGACGGGAAGGTTTAACTTTATCCCGGGCATGCCACGACGCGTGAAGACATCGTGATAGTTCAGGGAAGACGCCTTAACCCGAACCAGAACGTCTCCCGCATCGATTTCCGGATCGCGATAGTCCGTTTCGTAAATGAGTTGTTCTTGTCCGCCATGTTCGTAAAGGACGACCGCTTTCATGCTGGCTGCTCTCCATGTGTTCGTGCAGCTAGCGAATTTAGGGTGCCGGACACCTTCCGTCCATGGCGAGTCGCACGAGGACGCTAATCTTTGCTCATATTCCTAAGAACGGTTCTCTGGCTGCATGCCTGTAATTTCAACGAGTTCGGAGATGATATAGTCGAGATAACCGACGAATTCCGTTCTGAATTCCTCGTTCAATGTAATAACGGCGCGCCGACGATCGTTCCGGTCGCGCGATTTCTCTAATATCTCCAAGTTTTCAAGCAATGTGACACAACGTATAGCGGTGCTTTTCGATATGCCCAGCGAGAGGTAAATATCCGACACGGAGACATTTCTTCCGCCAAAATTTGCCTCCGCAATAAAATGGATAATCTCCCACAATAAAATGGAACTATTACCCCCTTTATTGTTCTTTATTCCTGCATTTCCCGAGTATTTTTCTTATACTTATCAAGTAAATAAGTTGATTTGAACGAAACTTCAAGAATACGCCTAATAAAACAGAGCGGTCAGAGTCCTTTACGAATATGTTTCCGGATTGCATTTGGGATGATTTCATCGGAACGGAATGTCAGAGCCTTTATCACTGCGCATGAGACACCTAAAACCAAGGCGAGTGTTCAAAACAATCCGTACACATACCTGAGTGTTTGGAAAGCTCTATTGGGTCGATGATGGCACCTATTAACCATTGGAATTGATAGCCTATTACCCATAGTAGCAATGATTGTTGAATTTTCTCGTCTAAAACTTCAATCCCTTAACCATCAAATTATTTCCACATATTAACGATAGTGAGCGTGATTGTTTCAACATCGAAGAATTCGCCAAATTCGCCAATATCCCCTCCAGTAAAAAACTCCGCGGAAGAGGCCGTATTTAGGCCCGTTGAACACCTCATTTACGCAATAGTGGCATCAAGAATTACCCCATGTGAACACTCTAAAAAAGGAATGAATAGCGGTACCAATTCCGAGAGAAAGCGCCGCTACACATATCAATTAATTCGACCGGGTAGATTAATTCCGTTGGGGTGAAACTATCCTGCCCGGATCCGCGCGATAAAACTTTCAACCCCACCACGCAGATTCTCCGATTGATGCGATAACTCACCGGCGGAAGAAAGGACCTGCGATGCGGCGGAACCGGATTCGTTGGCTGCCTGGGTAACGTCCGTTATGTTTGTGGAAACCAGAGATGTTCCGCTCGCAGCCTCCTGTGTATTTCGCGTAATCTCCAGTGTCGCAGCACCTTGTTCTTCAACAGCCGCCGCAATTCCTGTCGCGATCTCGTTCATGCGGGAGATCGTCTTACCAATTGAATCGATGGCGGTTGCCGTGGATTCGGTGGCGTTTTGAACATCGCCGATCTGTTGCTCGATTTCTTCGGTTGCCTGAGCTGTTTGGCTGGCGAGGCTCTTCACTTCGCTCGCGACAACGGCAAAGCCTTTACCGGCTTCCCCGGCACGAGCGGCTTCAATCGTCGCGTTAAGGGCGAGAAGGTTGGTTTGCTCCGCGATGTCGTTGATGAGTTGCAGAACCTCACTGATTTTTTGAACCGAGCCCGAAAGATTGCGGACCTGCCCAATTGTATTGCCGGCCTCAGTCACGGCTTCATTCGAAATGCGTGATGACTCGGCAACTTGTTGGCCGATCTCGTTCACTGTCGCCGAAAGTTCCTCAGTGGCAGCAGCGACGGTTTGAACATTCGCGGAAGCCTGTTCCGCCGCCGAACCCACGGCTGTCGCCTGAGTCGCTGTTTGCTCGGCGGAAGCGGTCATGGTTTGCGCAGTCGCTTCCAATTCCGTGGACGCAGAAGCAACACTATCGACAATGCCCTTGACCGTCGTATCGAAGGAATCCGCGAGGTTGTTCCTCGTCTCCCGCCGTTCCTCCACTGCCCGCTCGGCCGCTTCGATTTGTTCGGCCTGCAAGCGTGTTTTCTCTATGGCATTGTCTTTGAAGATGCTCACGGTTTGCGCCATTTCACCGATTTCATCCCGACGGTCGAGCGCCGGAATCTTAATGGACGTATCGCCGCCTGATAGCGCCGACATTGCCGATGACATCGACGTAATAGGTTTCGACGCCCTGTTTCCGATTAACAGACCGAATGCGAGAATCACGATCGCTCCCGAGGCGATGGCAATGTTCATTTGGTTTTCAACATGCGTAACGGCCGCATAGGCTTCTTCCACAGGAATACGGACCAATGCCGACCACCCAAGCCCAGGATACTCATAAGCACCATTCGTTCTGGCGAAACCGGCCGCCTGCATGATGCCTTTGCGCGCGTGCGGACTATCCATGGAACCGATCCCGCCCGCGACCGCAGCGACGGCTGCGGCAACACCTTTTTCCGCAAGATTGAGTTTTCCGATGACATCGAAATTGCGCTTATAGTCGGACCAACCTTGACCCTTTGGATCATAATCGACGATCACGCGGCCCTTCGAATCGAGGAGCGTTAGCTCCGCGTTGACCATTCCTTGACTGGCCAGATCATTATAGAAGTTTGCGACGATGTCTTCGACCAATCCGAAATCCGCGAAGTTAACCCAGATGCCCAGGACATTCCCTTGCGGGTCCTTGACCGGAGCGGCGAACACAATGCTGTACCCGTCGTCTTTATAGAGTTCGGCGACCGTTGGTTCGGCCGTAGGCTGGCCGACATAAGTTCCGCTAAACGAACCGGTGCCTTGTAAGAATTCTCCGGCCATCGATTTTACAAACCAATCCGCACCAGAGAAATCAATATCATATACCCCTTCGGTCGAAAGCGTCGTCCCGCCAGCATCGACGGTATTAACGGCAAGTACCTTCCCGCCCTTATCGACCAGGATCATGAGTTTATAGATCCCATAACCGGTCATGTATCCATTCATTGCACGGATCAGCGGGTTGTCAGCAGCGGGTTTCCGCCAGTATTCCGGATTGGCCGCGGCGGCGTTTAAACCAAACGCTTGTACGTCGCCATAGCGCTCGAACAAGTTCCGGTCGATAGTGTCGCCAATGCTGACGGCGGTTTGTTGAATCGGCTTTCGAAACGCTTCCTCGAACGTGCCTTCAGCAGCTCCGTAGAGGCTGTATATCGCGAGCGCCGGCAAGATACCGAATATTAAGAATACTATCGTGAGTTTGGTGCGAATTTGCCTGAGTGAATTTGCAACAACCGCCATAACGTCCTCCATGTCCCCATCTATTTGATCGGGAATATCCCGTCTCAAATCTGATAGGACGTATTAGGCGTCGAATTAGTTAACGAATGGATAATAGACGTAAGGTTTTTGTCAGGTTTCTATTAATGCCTTGTTATCAAGAAGAGAATTAATTTCCAATTCAGTTAATCCGGCTTCCGCCAGAACGGCTCGACTATGTTCACCCAGCCGTGGGGCAGGCCCTTCTGCCTCCGCTCTTTCACCGTCGAACCAGAGCGCTTGGTGCGCCAATTCAATCTTGCCAACGCCCGGTTGATCCACGGTCAACATACCACCCAACGCCTCGATCTGCGGATCAGCGCGGACCCGGTCCAATGTGTTGACCGGCGTTGCCGGGACACCGTTTTCCCGCAGGGCTTCGGCTACTTCTTGCGCGGTGCGGACAGAGACATATGCCTCGACAATGGCTTCCGTCTCGGGCCGGTTCTCGACACGCTTGGCGTTGGTGGCGAAATTCGGATCGTCGGCGAGCTCCGGTTGGCCGATGGTGATCGCCAAGTTTTTGAACATCCGATCATTGAGGCAGGCAATAGCGACGTCCGCGTCCTTGGCTTCGAAGGTCTGATAGGGACAGAAATTCGGATGGCCACGCCCCATACGCCCCGGCGGCACACCGGTCGCCTGCATCGCGGGCCACATATAGCAAAGGCTGGCGATTTGCCCTTCGAGCAGCGACGTTTGAACCAACGACCCCTTGCCGGTCTTGCCGTGTTTGAACAAGGCGGAGACGATACCGAGTGCCCCGTGCAGGGACGCGGTAATATCCATCATCGGCCCACCGATGCGCGCCGGCGGCCCGCCCTCATGACCGATCATGCTCATCTGGCCGGAAAACGCCTGGATGAAGAAATCCATTGCCGGCTCGTTGGCGCGCGGCCCTTTGTGGCCGAACCCGGAAATCGCACAATAAATCACGTCCGGGTTCACTGCCTTCACCGCCTCGGGTCCGACGCCCAATCGGTCGGAGACGCTCGGGCGGAAATTCTCCAGCACGACATCTGCATCCTCGCATATTTTCAGATAGGCCTTGACCGCGTCCGGATTCTTGAGGTCGAGGGAAATGCTTCGCTTCGAGCGGTTGATCGCGGCGGTAAAGGCGGAAAACCCAGTGTCGCCGACGAAGGGCATATAGCGGCGCGTCTCATCCCCTTCCGGCGATTCCACCTTGATCACCTCAGCCCCGAGATCGCTCAGCAGCAGCCCGCAATAGGGGGCGGCGAGAACGACGCCCAGTTCGACAACCTTGATTCCTTCGAGTGGCTTCTGCATACCGTGGCTCCAGATGAAATCGCACGGATGAATTTCCGGCGACGAAAGCTAAATTAGTATTGCGCCGCCCGCCACCAAGGCTTGGCGGCATTACCTCGCCGCGCGGCACGGAAACCGTTGGAGTCAGACATGAGCATGCAGTTAACCGAAGATCAGGAATCCATCCGCGAGGCCGTCGAGCGCATCTGCCTCGGATTCGAGGACGACTATTGGCTGGATCACGACGACACCGGTGAGTTTCCGGAAGAATTCTACCGCGCGATGGCGGACGGCGGCTGGCTCGGCATCGCCATGCCGGAAGAATACGGCGGCGCCGGACTGGGCGTCACCGAAGCGGCAATCATGATGCACACGGTGGCGAAGACCCGAGGTGCCATGAGCGCCGCGTCATCGATCCACATGAACATCTTCGGCCCGCACCCGATTTCCGTCTTCGGCAACGAGGAACAAAAGCAGCGCTGGATACCGGACCTGGTGCAGGGCAAGTACAAGTCCTGCTTCGGCGTGACGGAGCCGAATTCCGGCCTCAATACCGCGGCCCTGCAAACCCGGGCCGAGCGCACCAACAACGGTTGGGTTGTCAATGGCCGCAAGATTTGGACCTCCACCGCCCAGGTCGCGAGCAAGATCATGCTGATCGCCCGCACCACCCCGCAAGAAGACTGCGCCAAGCCAATTGATGGGCTCAGCTTGTTCTTCACCGATCTCAATCGCGACTACTGCGACGTCCGGCGGATACCCAAAATGGGCCGCAAGGCGGTCGATTCGAATGAAGTCTTCATCGACGGATTGCCGATCCCGGAGGAAGATTTGATCGGCGAGGAAGGCAAGGGCTTCCGCTATCTGCTGCACAGCCTCAATCCGGAGCGTATCCTGGTCGGCTCGGAAGCTATCGGCATCGGCCAGCAGGCAATCGACCGCGCCTCGCAATACGCCAAGGACCGCGTCGTCTTCAACCGCCCCATCGGCCAGAACCAGGGCATCCAACACCCGCTGGCGGAATGCTGGATGGAGCTGGAGGCCGCCCACCTGATGGCGATGCACGCGGCCAAACTCTATGACGAAGGCGTGGAATGCGGCGCGCAGGCAAACGCGGCCAAGTACCTCGGCGCGGAAGCGGGCTTCAAGGCTTGCACCCAAGCCATCATGACCCACGGCGGCATGGGCTATGCCAAAGAATTCCATGTGGAACGCCTGCTGCGCGAAGTGATGATCGCGAGAATCGCGCCCGTCAGCCCGCAAATGATCCTGAACTACATCTCGGAGCGCGTGCTGGAACTGCCGCGTTCCTACTAAGAGCATCAACCGTCCTAAGAACACCAACCGTCATTCCGGGGCGGGCAAAAGCCCGAACACGGAAATATGTCCTGAGCGTTACCTGTCGGGGACGTGGCGTGGGTATCTCTCAGGCCGTATTCCCGGATAACGCTCTGTCGCGATTCCGGGATGACGGGTGTTTTCTTGTGCTGTCATTCCGGGGCTCACATCGTGAGAACCCGGAATTTGAGCCTGGGCTTTCCATTTATCTCGGTATGTCTAAGACAGGTTATGTCTATATCGTCGCCAATATGAAGCACGGCATCATGTATACCGGCGTCACTTCGGATCTGGTGAAACGTACCTGGCAGCATCGGAATGGGGCTTTCGATGGGTTCAGCAAGAAGTACGGCACGAAACGGCTCGTCTATTATCAGATATTCGGCGACATCCCCGACGCCATCGCGCGCGAAAAGCAGCTTAAGAAATGGCGCCGCCAATGGAAGATCGAACTGATCGAAACCGATAATCCCTGTTGGGATGATCTCTACTTTCGGATAACCGGGTTTTGATCGAGCGGCTCAGACTCTAATTCCGGGTCTGCTCCGCATCCCGGAATGACCGGGGATTGAGCGGCCGCGTTCCCGAAATACGTCGGCTTTTGGGCTTCTATTTGCCGCGCCGCCGAATACATCCTTTGCAAAATGAACCCGCGCTAAAAGGATTGAGAACATGTCGTCGAATTCAGAACTACGCACCATTGGCCTTGGCTTTTGCTGGCAGGATTACACCGTTGGCGACAAGTTTCAGACCATCGGGCGCAGTATCTCGGAGGCCGATCTGGTGAGCTTCATCAACACCACCGGCATGACCGAGGTGATGTTCAATAATCTCGTCTATATCGAGGAGCATTCCGCGGTACGCGGCGGGCGCGCGGTGCCGGGGGCCTTGGCCTATGCGATTGCCGAGGGGTTGCTGGTGCAATCGACCATGCAGCATACGGGCCTCGCCTTCCTGCACATGGAGCTGGACGTGAAAGGCCCGACCTTCGTCGGCGATACCTTGCATGTCGAGGTCGAAGTGTTGGAAGTGCGCCAAACGTCCAAGGGTAATCGCGGCTTGGTGCGTACCCGCAACGAGGTGAAGAACCAGGACGGCGAGACGGTGATCGTCTATACGCCGCTCCGCATGGTGGCAGGTCGGGAAGAATGACCTTCGAGCTGCCCGCGCGCGAAGGCAAGCCGCGCACGCGTGGGCTCACCACCATGATTGATTTCGGCCCGGACGAGATGGGCTGGACCGGTGGTGAGAGCGGCGTTCAAAGCCTGTTGGAATGCGCTGCCGATTATATCGATCACGCCAAGATTTACGCGATCAACGGGCTGTTGCTGCCGGAAGAAGCGGTGCGGAAATCAGCCAAGCTCTACCGCGACTACGATTGCCATCCGTTTGCGGGCGGCATGTTGTTCGAATACGCCTATGCCAAGAACGAGCTGGACGGGCTTGAGGCGCTGTTGCGGCGGGAAGAGTTGATGGGGTTTGAGGTTTCCGAGAATTACATCACGCTTGAGGAAGATGAACGCAAAGGCCTGATTGAGCGGTTCCAGAAGGCCGGTTTCGAGATCGTCTACGAGTTCGGGCGCAAGGCGCCGACCGAGCCGATGAAGCTCGACGAGCTCGGCGCGGTCATTCATTCGGTCGCCGAATGCGGTATCGATCATGTCATTGTCGAGCAAAGCGAGATCGACATGCTGGCGGAGACTTCGGCCACGGGCTTGGAAGAACTGCGCCAGCAAAACTGGTTCGACCGCGTCATCATCGAAGCCGACCCTTACCGCTTCCCTTCCCAGCATGCGGAGCTGATCAATACCTTCGGGCGTGACGTGAACCTTTGTAATATCGCGCCGGGGCAAGTGCTGCGGTTGGAGGGCTTCCGCCAGGGCATCGGCCGGGCGGTGGGTTATTCAATCATGGACGGCTTGATTTAATCCCGATCAATCAACGCAAACACCCTAGCGAGGACGCCACCCGGGCGTGAAGAGGCAGAGCGCCTGCCCGACACCAATAAGCACGAGGCCAGCCGCTACTGCCCAGAACACGGCGGAGACTTCCCACCCCAAGGTGACCGCCGTCGCGCCGAGCCCGACGACAACGAAAAACCGCACACCGGACGCGGCCACCGGTAACACCACGCGCCCGGTGCCTTGACTGGCGAAATACAGCGCCTGGCCCGCGCCGAACAAAGCGTAGAATGGCCCCGCGATACCCAGATAAAGCGCGCCGTAGCTATAGGCGGAGGCGTCCGCCGTGAACAAATTCAGCCATAGCCCGGGGGCAACCGCAACGGTGAGGCCGATCGCGCCGGTCACCACCAATGTCACGGCGCTGCCGGTCCAAGCAATACGCCGGGCTCTTGCATATTGCCCTGCACCAAAATTGGCGCCCACCGCAGCCGTTAACGCTGCGCCGATTCCGAATGAAAGCGGGACGAGCATCAACTCCAACCGCGCACCGAGGCCGTAACCCGCCAGTGCCTCCGTGCCGTAGCGACCGATAAACCCGGTCACGCCAATCACCGTCGCCGCCATGAAGAAACTATTGAAAAGACCAATGCCCCCGACTTGGAGAATATCCTTGAAGATCGTCCATTCGATTGGATGTGCACGCAGCTGAATCCGCGCTTTGCCGGTCACCAAGTGGTAGCCCATATAGAGTGCGGCTCCCCCCTGGCAGATGATCATCGCGACCGCCGGTCCAGTCACTCCCAAATCAGGAAAGAATCCCCATCCAAGCGTCAACGCGCCCGACAGTCCGACCTGTATAATGCTGCTGGTCGTAATGGCACGCGCGGGTGTAACCGTATCGCCCATCCCCCGTAAAGCGGCTGCGAGGATATAAAGTATCCAAATCGCGATGCCCGCACCGAAGGCAATCTGTGCATAGGCGACCGCCCCATCCAAAGCCGCGCCCTCGCCACCCAACAAGGTAAACACGGGACGCGAGAAGACTCCCAAAACAATGATAAAGAGAAACGACATTAGGACGGCAATAAGGACCGCATGCCAAAGGACACTGGCAGCTTTTCCATCGTCGTCTCCACCGAGTGCGCGCGCGACCGAGGAGGTAACCCCGCCACCGATGGCCCCGGCGGACATCATCTGCATCAAGGTTTGAAATGGAAATACCAGCGCCAAGCTCGCCAAGGCCGCCGTCCCCAATTGCCCGACATACCAAGCATCCGCGAAGGTGACGGAGGTAAGCATGGTGATCGCCACCACATTTGGCCCGGCGAGTTTCCAGAGCATCGCGGGAATGGGTGCCCGCAACATCAATTCCATGCGCGGCGATAGTGGTTGGGGCAATGGGGGATCCTTAGTATTAAATATGAACTATATATTATAGTTCAAAAAAGAAACTATATGTTATACTGACGCCATGACAACACGCAGTTACCAACGCCACAATTGCCCGGTTGCCCAGGCGCTTTCCGTTGTCGGCGACCAATGGACGATCCTGTTGATCCGCGATGTGATGAGCGGTCCCCAGCGCTTCGATGAACTGCAGGCCAATCTCGGCATTTCGCGCAATCTACTGACGCAGCGATTGAAGCAAATGGTCGCGGCGGATTTGCTGGCGAAACGCGCGATTCCGAATTCGCGCAGATATGCGTATTGCCTGACGCCAAAGGCCTTGGAACTCCGCCCCGCCATCCTGGCATTGGCCGAGTGGGGGCAGAAATGGCGAGCCGAGCCGCACGGCACCCGTGTTGAGATCACGGAAAAAGCCACCGGCAAACCGGTTGGCCTTCGTTATTGCCGCCTCGAAGACGGCCGCGAGCTCAAATCCAATGAAATAGCGGTCGAGCGTATTCCAGGATAGGCACGGAGGGATGGTGCAAGCATGCTTCGACAGGTAGCGCCCGCGCCCAGAATTGCATCAAGAGATTGGACCAGCGCCGGTGGTTCGGGAATACTCAGCTGACGAACACCTCATACATGGAGCCTTCCGCATGCCTTCCACCGCCCATGAATCCATCATGTTTAAAGATCTGCTTGGCAGCGACGAAATGCGGGAGATATTCTCCGACGGCAGTACTATTTCCGCCTATTTGGAGGTGGAACGCGCCCTGGCGGTCGTGCAGGCGCGGCTAGGTTTGATTCCCCAGGAGGCCGCCGACGCCATTGTCGAACACGCGCATCTGACGAACATCGACCTCGGCCGATACGAACAACGCACCGCCGTTATCGGCGCGCCGATCCTGCCAGTGGTGGAGGCGATTGTCGCCGCCGTGCCGGGCGGGCTCGGCGAATGGGCACATTACGGGACGACGACCCAGGACATCATGGATACCGGAATGGTGCTGCAAATCCGCCGCGCCTTCGACGTGATCGAGCGCGACCTGGCCGCAATTTCAAAGGCGCTTGCCGATCACGCCCGGACTTACCGTGACACGCCGATCGCCGGGCGTAGCCATCGCCAGCATGCGCTTCCCGTGACGTTCGGCTTCAAAGTCGCGGTCTGGCTCTCCGGTATCGAGCGCCATCGCAAGCGCCTCGCGGAAATTCGCCCGCGCGTCCTGGTCGGCCAGTTCGGCGGTGCGGCCGGCACACTTGCATCCTTGACTGAACACGGCTTCGCCATCCAAGACGGATTGATGGCGGAACTGGACCTCGGCGTGCCGGATGCGACTTGGCACACCATGCGCGACACACTGACCGAAGCCGTCACCTTCCTCGGCCTGATGACCGGCACGCTCGCCAAGATCGGCTGCGATATCGCGCTGATGATGCAGACGGAAGTCGCCGAGGCCTACGAGCCGTTCCTGCCGGGGCGTGGCTCTAGCAGTACCATGCCACAAAAGCGCAATCCGGTCGGCACGGAAATGATGATGGTCGCCGCCGAGACCGTGCGCGCCGACGTTCATATGATGCTGGGCGGTATGGTCCAGGACCACGAACGCGCCAGCGGGCCTTATAAGTTCGAGCTGATCGCACTTCCCCGCGCCTTCATCGCCGCTTCCGCTGCCTTGAAGCACGCAGTCGACATCCTACCGGGCCTGGAAGTCGACACCGCCCGCATGAGAAAAAATCTAGACGCTACCCACGGCTTGATCGTTTCTGAAGCGGTGATGATGGGCCTTGCCCCCGCTATGGGCCGCCAGACGGCACACGACATCGTCTACGACGCCTGCCGGGAAGCCATATCCCGGGACACGACGCTCTTGGAAGTATTGCGCGGCATGCCGGAGATTACCGAACACGCGAGCGACGACGAACTGGCTGCCATGTGCGACCCGGCGAATTATGTCGGCCTTGCCGGCGAGATGGTCGATAGAGTGCTGGCGGCACTTAACTGAGGACAATCGATTTTGTCTCCACGCGGCATCGAAACCATCGTCACGGCCCATCAACAGCGTGAGGGCGCAGGGTTTCTCGTGCGCCGCCCGGTCCCAACGCACGGCTTGGATCAGCTCGATCCCTTCTTGATGCTCGATGAAGTCGGTCCCGTGGACTACGCGCCGGGGGAAGCGCTCGGCGCGCCGGACCATCCACATCGGGGCTTCGAGACCGTGTCCTACATTCTCTCAGGGGAGAAATTGCACGAGGACTCAACAGGTAAATCGCAATTGATCGGGCCCGGCGACGTGCAATGGATGACCGCCGGTGCGGGCATCATTCATTCCGAACTACCAGGTCCCGATTTTTTAAAAACAGGGGGCCGTGCGCACGGATTCCAAATTTGGGTCAACCTACCATCGAAGAACAAAGCGGCGGAGCCCGGTTATCAGTATCTGCCGGCAAAGGACATTCCGATCGCCACCAGCAGTGATGGTGGCATAAAGGTCACTATCATCGCAGGCGAGGCCTTCGGCACCAAAGCTTCTATCGGCACCCACACGCCGATCTGGCTGCAAGATTGGAAAGTCGCCCCTGGTACGACCACGGAGATCGACATCCCGGTGAGCTATAATGC
>JABJCS010000045.1 GCA_018665505.1 Alphaproteobacteria bacterium | reverse complement strand
TGACGGTATCGCCGTCGCGGTGGCGGGCACGGTCCAGGAAAAAGCCCCGGAAGTATTAGCGGCGCATGTGAAGGGGCTCGGTGGTCATCCCGATTCCACCTTGATCAACTTCGCTGAAAAGACCTCGCCGGTCCATGCGGCATATGTCAACGGCGCCTCAATGCATGTGCTCGATTTTGAGCCCATGTGGCAACCCGCCAACCATCAGGTCTCCACGACTCTGCCGGCGGTCCTCGCTATCTCAGAACTGCGCGGGGCAAACGGCCGCGAGGGCCTCACCGCCATGGTCAAGGGAATTGAGATCATGGGCTGGATCCGCGAGGCCTCCCAGCAGAGCGATATCAAGACCGTCCGATTTCACCCACCCGGACTTGTCGGCCCGTTAGGTTCGGCCGTCGCGGCGAGCCATCTGTTGGGGCTCGATGTCGAAAAGCTGCGCTGCGCAATCGGCATCGTTTCCTCCCGGGTTGGAAGCATTCTCGCCAATGTTGGAACCATGTCGAAATCAATCAATTGCGGCCATGCGGTGGGCGAAGGTGTCGATGCCGCCTTATTGGCCGAACGCGGTTTTACCGCCAACCCCGATGTAATCGAACACCCGCGTGGGTATGTAGAGAGCTATTTCGACAGCCGCTTCAACATCGACGAACTGCTGAACTACGGCCCACCCTTCCGGGTCGCGACACCCGGCTTCGCGATCAAGATGTTCCCGAGCCAATTTGGCACGCATTTCGTGATCACCGCGGGGTTGGAGCTGCGCGAGAAGATCGGCGATCCCGCGCGCATAAAGCGGATCAAACTGACAACGCCGATGATGGCTTATATCGACCGCCCCTATCCCGAGGACGGATTGGACGGCAAGTTCAGCTGGCAATACACCACCGCCTGCGCGCTACTCGACGGTAAGGTGATCATGAACAGCTTCACCAATGAGCGCCGCTTCGCACCTGACATGGATGACATGCTTGGGCGGATCGATGTGGAGATGCATGACGATATCACCGGCAATTTCGACGAGATGTATGTCATTGCGGAAGCCACATTGGATGACGGCAGCACGGTCACCGCCAGATGCGACGGACCGCGCGGCAAATGGGGAACACCACCGATCCCAGAGGAAGATCATCTGGTGAAAGTCCGCGACTGCCTTTCGCTCAAATACGAAGAGGACGAGCGGGAGGAAATCATCGCGCTTGCGAGCAAGTTCGACGAACTGTCGGCGGATCAAATCAAGGACTTGATGAGTAAACTCGCCGGATGAACTTCGGCGCCAACACACAAACTCGGGAAGAATGAATATGGGCGATAAAAAACTGGGGTTCATCGGCGTCGGCGCCATGGGCGGACCGATGGCGGGGCGACTCGTCGATGCCGGATACGCGCTGACAATCTGCGACGTTAACGATACTGCCGCGAATGCCTTGGTCGCCAAGGGTGCCACCCGCGTGCAGACACCGAGGGAAGTCGCGGACAAGGAAGAGACCGTCATCGTCAGCCTGCCAACACCGGACGTGGTCCACCATGTGGCGCTCGGCGAGAATGGACTGGCCGGAGGATCTGCTATCAAGGATTACGTGGACCTCTCAACCACCGGCTCCGTCATGGCCATCAAGGTTGCCGAAGGTCTTGAGGCCAGTGGCATTAACGTATTGGATTGTCCGGTCAGCGGCGGCGTGAGGGGCGCGGAGGTTGGTTCCCTCGCGTTGATGATGTCGGGACCGCAGGACCTCGCGGATCGCATGAAACCGGCGCTGGAGAATATCGGCCGCAACCTTTTCTTTATCGGTGAGACCCGAGGTGCCGGGCAGACCATGAAACTCACCAACAATTTTCTCTCCGCCATCGCCAATGTAGCGACGGGGGAAGCGGTCACGCTCGGCGTGAAGGCTGGCCTCGATCCAGCTGTGATGCTGGACGTCCTCAACGCCAGCTCGGGACGGAACAGCGCCACCGAAGACAAGTTTCCGAAATCCGTCCTCACCGGCACTTACGACAAGAGCATGGCGCAACGCCTACTGCTGAAGGATGTCCGACTGTGCACGGAGGAAGCCGAAGCCCTCGGCGTGCCCATGTGGATGGGATCGGCCGTGCGGCAATTCCTTACTTTCGCCGTTGGCCAGGGCACCGGCGACGAACCAAGCATCGCTCTCGTAAAATACTATGAAGAGTGGGCTGGCGTTAAGATCGCGAAAGACAGTTAGAAGAAGCCGATACGACAAACCGAATACAAAACGCATTTTGGAATCTTTAGACATGACCGACGAGAAAGTTCTCCTCAGCGAAGATCGCGAAAACATCCGGCTCCTTACCTTGAACCGGCCCGACAAACTCAACGCCATGAACGAGGCATTGATCCATGATCTGGTGGCCGCCATTGATACAGCGCATGCGGATGACGGCGTCGCTGCCGTCGTGATAACCGGCGGCGCACGTGCCTTCTCAGCAGGCGCGGACATCAAGGAAGCGGCCACCCGCAAAGACGACAGCCCAGAAGCGGCGAGACGCCGCGCGGAATCTCACCGCTCGATTTACCAACTGGGCGCCCGTACAGACAAACCGGTCATCACGGCGGTTCAAGGGTATGTCCTCGGTGGCGGCTGCAATCTAGCGATTGCATCCGACATGGTCGTCGCCGGTGAGAACGCGATCTTCGGATACCCCGAAGTCAAACGTGGATTGGCCGCGACTATGGTGACCCCAGGCCTCGTCCACCGCATCGGACCGAAAGCCGCTTTCGAAATGTTGACACTGGCGGAAAATATTTCAGCGGAGAAGGCCCTTAGTTTCGGCTTGATCAATCGCATCGTTGCGGATGGCGACGTCATCCATGAAGCCGTTGCGATGGCACAAACGCTGGCGGCCTTCGACCAACGCGCTATCCGAACGACGAAACGGGTCTTTCTGAAATCAACCGAACTGTCTTTGGAGCAATCACTCGACGCTGCCGCCGAGGCGATGTTGCAACTTCGGGCGCTGGATTAATGCAATAAAACCCAATGAAGCACAGGGCGACAATTTCCAGTTAATCTTTCATTAGACATAAATACCATTGGTTATTAATCCTCGAGCTTTCATGCACTTATACAGGATTATTGATGCATAGGTTGCAAACCGTGATTATTACTATGGTACCGTCTTGACATAAACGTCACTTCGCTAGCCTTATCCCGCCACTCTGCAAAAAGCACGGGGTTGGGGAATATTGATTAGATCGTCCGAACCAGGTCTGGTTCAAAATTTATCTGACGGCAGCGTCAACGCGGGCCCGCAAAAAATATTACTGGAGAACAAAGCCAAACAGTTCATCGAGAGTTTGCCGTCGAGCTCTCCCCTTCGGATTGCCCATGAATACTGGTCGACGCTGTCAAAAGGGCAAGACAAATTCCCGGACCGCCAAGATATCGATCCAATTGAGATCGGCGCCGAGGTATTGCCCCACATTGTATTGATCGACGTCGAAACCGGAGAACCAATTCGCTATCGCTACCGATTGGTCGGTAGCTATGTCGAGGATATATTCGGTGCTAACTATGCCGGGCAATATCTTGACGAGATGGCTCTGGGGTCCATGCTGGAAATCGTTTCTTCATTTTACGGGGCGGTTAGCGATAAGGGTCATATCGCGGTCTTGGATGGTGCCTTTATCAGCCGAGCACAAACAGCGTTCCATGTCAGCCGCATCGCGATGCCGCTCGCGGTTGGAAGCAATCCCATCGGTGCCTTGTTCTGTGCGTTCGATAAACAGGAAACGAGCTGAACCTCAAACCCGTCGTTCTACTGCCGGACTATTCGCGTTCAATCTAAAATGATACGGTGCTTACCGAAGCATCATTGCCCAAATTTGCCTATCGTTCAGTCTATTCCAACACGGATTGCAGATATGGCCAGCAACGCGAAATTCGCAACAATAGCATCTCTCGCCGGTGACCCCGCACGGGCGGCAATGTTGCATGCTTTAATGGACGGGCGCGCTCTTACGGCCTCGGAGCTGGCCCGTGTCGCCGGAATCACACCGCAGACAGCGAGCGGACGTCTCGCACAATTGTCGGAAGGTGGATTGATAAGTGTCCTCAAACAGGGGCGGCATCGCTACCATCGCTTGGCCAGTCCAACGGTCACGGAGAGGGGGTCAGTGGTACTCTCCAAACTCGGCATTGACGTCAAAGTCCTTACCGCCCCCACCGCCAAACCCACGACGAAAGTTTTCTGCCGTCCTTGCCTGGATTGGAG
>JABJCS010000433.1 GCA_018665505.1 Alphaproteobacteria bacterium | reverse complement strand
CTATCGCGTTCACCCGGATCCAGTCCTTACCCAACTCACGCGCCAAACTGCGCGTCATGCCGATAACGGCGGCTTTCGAAACCGCGTAGTGTAAAGCAAACGGTAATCCGTAGACCGCCGCCAAGGATGAAATATTAATGATACTACCGCCACCCGCTTGACGCATGCCGCCGACGACGGCCTTACAGCAATTCCACATTCCGGTGACATTCACCGCCATGCATTGGTCCCACTCATCCGGATCGAGACTTTCGAATCGGCCGCCCTTCAACCCGCCATAAAGCGCGGCATTATTCACCAGAACGTCAATCCGACCGAAATTGGCCTCCGCCGCCTTCGCCGCAGCTTCGCATGAGGCCGCGTCGGTCACGTCCAAAGTCACGCCGACGGCACGCCCGCCTGCACCTTCAACTGCCGCGACCGTCTCGCCGCAATCCCGGACGTCGCCGACGACAATTGCAACGCCCTCTTCAGCCAAACGTACCGCGTATTCCTTGCCAAGACCGCGCGCCGCGCCGGTGACAATGGCAACTTTACCTTCGAGATTTCCTGACATGCTTAGCTTCCTTCCCCAATTTCCTTAAAGCCGTGACGGTTGGCGTTCGCGAATGCGCCATTCGAAATAATCGTCGCCGTAATCCATGCGCCGGAGCGTCTCCAGCACCAGAAAGCGGTTATGTGCGCTCAGCGCGCCTTCCCACAACCCGTTCCAGGCTTCAAAGGCGCTGCGCGGTATATTTTTGTTCTCCCGCATCAGCCGCCACCCGTGTTGGCGAACGATGATGCCATCACTTTCTTCAATGATCTCGGTCTTGTCGTCTTGCGACGCACCGACCGCCGCAAGGAACACCGCGAACCCCTTCGGAGACGTCTCCTTCACGCCAAAGGCATCTTTGATCCGGTCGAAATACTGCATGCCAATCAATTGCCCCGTCACGCGCCCTAAATAACCAGCCTCGGCTGGGCCAAAAAGCGCCGCGGATTCGCTCAAGATGGTCCGCGTATAATTCATGCTGTAGTTACGATGGGCCTTCAGGAGGCGTCCCTCGGGCCAGCTGTCGGCATCGACCCAAGGCGCCGCCTCGGAATCGAACGCGGGCGGCTCTTCTCCGGGAGAAAAGATCAAGCGCTGTTCTTCCGTCAGATCATGATCGTACTCGTAAAAATACCCAGACAATCCGTGTTGTGCGTCCGTGCCCTGCGACGTGCACACAAATCCAAGGCGAGGATTGCCAAGCGAGACACCATTTTGCGCGTACCAGCCGCGCAGTACCCCGCGCGACACCTCTGTCGGCACACCACACATCGCGGTGCCGTCATAAATCCAACGGGGCGGCGGAAATCGGACCCAGGCCTTGCGATCCGACTCGTACATATACTCGACTTTCACGCCGCCGATCTTATTCGAAAGGTAGTGATATTGCGCCGCTTTGACCGCGTCCGGCAGTCCCGATATTCCCAATTTTTTCAACGCCGGCAGAAATAAATCTTCGTGTTGGCGGCGGAACGTTCGAAACATCATGCGCGCCGCCGAATCGGTATCGCGTCGGGAAACCAGCGTTAGAATAAATCCGGTGGTAAATCCGTGATAAAGATCGGCAATCGCTCGCCATTGCCGCTGTTGTGTTCCGTCCGACATTTGCCCTCCCGCTTCGCCAAAACGTGAATACGCCTGGGCATGAATCTATGCCACCATCACGGCCACGACACCACAGAGATATCCAAGAATGCGGGTTTTCCTCGTCTCCCTACTCTCCATTATGGCGATGCCGTTCGGGGCAAATGCTTTTAGCACCGATATAGAACTCTGCTTTACGGGTTCCGGTAGCCATCGGATCGATATTGATGTCTGCAGTCGGGCTCTGCGCGAGGAAATCCCATCCCCATTGACGCGTGCCACGCTATTGATCCGACGTGGCGAAGCGTTTCTGTCCGGCAAGATTTACGAACTCGCATTGCAAGATTTCAGTGGCGCTCTGTCTCATAATCCGGCGTCGAGCGAGGCGCATAAATTGCGCGGCGATACGTTCACTAAAGGAGGAAATTATCGCATAGCAGTAAAGAGTTATGACCAATCTCTGAAGTTGAATAGTTATGCCGCCGGCGCCTATAAAGGACGCGGATTGGCGCGGATATTGTCCGGCAAATTCGAAAGTGCGATTGAAAACTTTGATAGCTCTCTCGCTCTGGTCCACACAGACCCGGAAACCATCGCTCTGCGCGCAATCGCGAATTTCGCGTTGGGCAAATACAAGAATGCAGAAGTCGGGATGCAAGACGCGCTCAATCGCGCATATCCGTATTACTTCGGTTACCTCTGGGCTCATGCAGCAGCACGGCTAAGTGGCATTTCACCGGATGCTCACATACAAGCGGCACTGAGTGAGACCGATCCGGAAATCTGGCCGGGTCAATTAATTCGCGGCGTATTCGATCCATCGACGGAAACAGCGGCGCGGGTTGCCGCTATCGACAAAAACGACGAAAGACACAAACGACGCCAACTCCAGATCGATTTTTATTTCGGCCTTCGCGCCATGCTTGACGGCCTGCCGGCGAAAGCACGGGCGGGTTTCACAAAAGTTGCCAACACCGACGGCATATTCGATGCGGTGGAAATTCCCGTGGCGCGCCGGTTGCTGGTAATATTGCCGAACTAAATCTTACTCCGCCGCGAGTGCGGTCAACGGCTGCTCTTCCTTCTGCAATTCAGGTAGGACCGTTTCCGCGAACAATTTCAACATCTTGACGGATTTTTCATGTCCGTAATACGGCGGATAATGGATAACGACAGAGGTCATGCCCGTGTCGCGCTGCAGCTTCTTCAATTTCTCGATCACCGTGTCGGGCGATCCATGCAACAATGTCGTTTCCGCCAATTCGTCATAGCTCACATCGTCAACGTCACCTTTCTGCACGGTGCCGAGATATCCCGCCGTGTTCTTACCCATAAAGGCAGAGATGTGCTTGACGATTCCGGCTTCACTTTCTTCTTTTGCCTTGGCGTCGGTCTCGGCGACATACACCCACCGTGCGACATCGACATGCCCGAATGCCGGATTGGATGTCAGCTCTGCTGGAGCATCGTTCATACGGGTCCGGTAATGCGCGATTTGGGTTGCCAGATCATCCGTCCGCGTCAGGGTGGAGAGCATGAGCCCCATGCCCTTCTCCGCGCCGTAACCGATCGAGCGCTCGGAGCCACCCGCCATATATAAAGGCGGATGCGGTTGCTGGATGCTACGCGGGAAGATTTCGTAGTCGCCCTCGACCTTATTGGAGAAGTACTTGCCCGCATGACTGACACGTCCCGTGTGAAAACACTCGAGGATCATATCTATGGCTTCTTCCTGAATGTCGCGCCGTTCCTCGAACGGAACACCAAACCCTTCAAATTCATACGGCCGATAGCCGGAGCCAAGCCCCAGCATGAACCGGCCCTTCGTCAGAAGGTCGACGAAGGCAGTGTTCTCGACAACCCGCATCGGATCGTAGAGCGGCAGCGTCATAACGCCTGTACCAATCTTGATGCGTTCGGTCTTATCCGCCAGGTACCCAGCATAGACAAAGGGATCCGGCATAATGCCGTATGTATTAGAGAAATGATGCTCGGCAATCCAAGCGATGTCATAGCCGAGCCGGTCGGCCTCGACGATCTGCCGGGTTACCCGTTCATGCACGTCCCGATGCGGGTACGGCTCCTTCT
>JABJCS010000432.1 GCA_018665505.1 Alphaproteobacteria bacterium | reverse complement strand
GGGCGGGCGGTTCCGTCAGGGCGGGATAGTGATGGCAACTTAGGATCGAAAAATGCCGATCAATTTTCTCCGCGAAATGATCTTCCGGCATGCTGAGTGCTACGGCGAATATCCGCAGGAGGTCGGCGGAGAGTTTCTCAAAACCACGATATAGGGCACTTAAGGCTTCCGCCGTGCCGTCCGGTTTGGTCGGCAAGGTGTTCGGCCAATACGAAACTTCCGCTTCCGGAACGTGTCGATAGCTTTCTCTGAGATCGTCTATGGGGCCGAGAAAGATCGTCTCCCGCAAATCGGGTGGCGCGGCGATACCTAGCGTATTGGCGAGGCCGCGGCTGGCGAAGCCGTGATAGCCTCGTTGTTTCGATGGTCCTGTCGGATGGACGGCGTCCTTGTCGTCCTGCGGCAGATCGAAGAATGCCCGGCTCATCCGAAAAGCAGTCTCCAATACGTCGGCGGAAAGGCCATGGTTCTTGATGATGAGGAACCCGATGTCCCGACAGGCGGCGGCGAGTTCATTCGCGACGGAATGCTTACCTGCCGGTGTACCGTCCAAGAACGGTCCGATGTCGATGGCAGGGGCGGAGAGGCAAATCGACTCGGCTGGCATTATTGGCTCCTCTATAAATCGTCGATCTTCGTGTTCGACAGTCGAGCATCGACGGCGTTGTTGTATGGGACGTCGCGTTCGATCAATTCGCCGGACAGCAGTGCCGCTTTGAGGCGTGTAAATGCCTCGGGCGGCAAGGCCGGTGTTTTCGCCCAAAGGCCGGATTTACGATAGCCGGAGATCATCCGACTTAAACGCCGTTGCGTGAGCTCCGGGAAGAATTCGCGGATGGCCTTGGCGACTTCATTGGCGGGCGTGCTGTGAAGCGCGATTTGTGCACGTCCGATTCCACGCACCAAGGCGCGGCAGGTCTTACGCTGGCGTTTCGCGAAAGCCTTTGTCGTATAAAAACTGGTATAGGCGATATCGCCCCGCTCGGCGAAACGGTGCCAGATATGACCTGCCCCTTCCGTCACCAATTGCTCCGCATAAGGTTCGAAGACCTGGACGACATCGAGTTCGCCAGCGCGTAAGGCTGCGACATTGTCCGCCATTGGTTGGTCGGGTGTTCGTTTTAGACGATCCGGCGGGAACCCCGCCCGACCGAGATCGTCTTGAAAGGTCAGCCAAGGGGTTGGTGCCTCTTCGGCGACCGCGACCTTGAGACCGGCAAGGTCTTGGAAGCGAAAGTGTTTGTTCGGCTCCCGTCCGACCAGAATAAAGGGGTCGCGCGCCACCACCTGTCCGAAACAGACGAGCGGGCATTCCGGATCCTTGTCGTGATAGGTCATGACCCGCATCGGACCGCCCCAGGAGACATCCGCCCGTCCGTCGAGCAGCGCTTCGGCGGTCTGCGACATAGCGGGCGAGGTCTCGACCCGCACATCAATCCCCTCACGCGTCCAGTCTCCTCGCGCAATCGCTAAGTAGAACGGCGTGTAGGGCACCGCCCGCAGGTTCTCGAAAAGCGTAATGGTCTTTGGCATCTCAGCGCCTTGTTTGTGTCATCCTGCGCCAGACGAAGGACGACGTGGTACGTTCCTACTCAAACTTTGCCGACACCTCTCGGCGGATAAACTCGTTCCGGTCCTCGCCTTCATAGGCATCACCCTCGAAATAGATATTGGCGACGGCGCGCTGAATTCGATCGATCATCGCGCGGTCATCCTGATTGTCCTTCGGAATGCGCAGCACTGTGTCACCGCCATATGTGTGAAACGGCTTTTCGGGCGTACCCTGCGGCATGGCGATGTCCTCGCCATTAGCGACGGCGCGGATATCGCGGCGCAGTTTATCGCGCAACAACGTGACACCCTCATCGGTCGTCCCCAAATATTCCCGCTTGTGGACGTTCATCGGGCCTTGGCCGGTCCAGGCTTCCCAGTCGCCCGGATTGTCCTGTTTTTCTTCGTAGGTGCGATGCTCGGTTTGGCCGTAGAAGTCGACCTTCTCCCAGCCGACTTCGCCGCGGTTGCCTTGGCTCAGTACCTCGTCTTTGTCGTTGAAATGGCGCCAGCCGAATTTGCGGGCATTGGTGTCGTCGACCGGAACAACCCATTTCGTCAAGCTGGTGCGGCTGAACGTCTTAGGTTCGCTCAACACCTGAAACATGCCGCCGTTCTGCGCCATGCTTGGCAGGAAATGGTCGTGGAAACGAATCAGAATTAAATCATCCTTGCGCCGTAAATGGCTGTAGACGATGCCTTCGGGGCGCTGGTGATAGGCCACGACCGGCAGGGCCGCGAAATGCTCCAGCCCGGGAAATTGCGGGCCGTTGACCCGTCCATGCAGGAAGACGCTGTGATAGGGGTCTATCGAGTTTTCGCTTTCCTGCAGCCAGTTGCAAGGTGAGGAGATGGAGTAGGGGATCATGTCGTGGTCGGGAATCTCCATCGAATCGTAGTAGGGAAATTTCGGCTGTTTCTC
>JABJCS010000431.1 GCA_018665505.1 Alphaproteobacteria bacterium | reverse complement strand
GCCCCCGCCTCCTTATCGGAAGCCCTTTCCGACAAGGTATAAACAGAGGCCCCGCGTACCTTCGGGTTCTTAATGGTATCGGCATGCAAGGAAATAAACAGTTCGGCTTTTACCGCTTCCGCTTTGTCAAATCTGTCCCTCAAGGGGATATAGATATCGCGGTCTCGGGTCAGCTTAACGATATACTTGCCCGATCTCTCCAAGGCCTTCTTTAAGTGTTTCGCCACCGACAAGGTTACCCGGCTCTCAAATGTGCCGCGTGGCCCGATCGCACCCGGGTCGACGCCCCCGTGGCCCGGGTCGATCATAATCACATGGCGGCCATCGCCGCGCTCTTTCAAAATTGGTTTGCGCGGCTTCGCCGGCACGATCGGTTGGGGTGCCTTCCATTGCCGGGAATGGACCGTTGCGCGCGCGATCTCGAAACCCGCCTTGGTCACGGGTTCCAAATCGATAAAGAACCGGCTCGAGCCCGCCTTACCACTCCCCAGTATGGCGTGCCGCGCAACCTTTACCGGCTTCGTCACGTCGATAACGACCCGGCTGTTACCCGGCTGGAACAAACCGAACCGATAATTCGAGACCAGACCGGCAGGTTTCTTCATCGGTAGCAACGGTGCGCGCCATGACATGTTCGGTAAATCGATGACCACGCGATAGGGATTGCCCAACAAGAACACGCGGTACGGAAAGGCCTGCGTCGTCTCCAGTACCAGTCGGGTCTTTCCGGGATGCACGCCAATCCGGACTTTCGTTACTTCCGGCGCGGCTGCCTGCGCAAATGTTGTGAGCGACAGAAAGAGTGCAATCACGAGGCCGAATCGATGGAGCGAATTCAAATTTTCACCTGTAAGACCGAAGATATTGCGTATTTTTTATCTGACGTCCCAAGATATACCCTCTCCGAACCGCTCGCTTCAATTGAAAAACCGAGGAATCCGCCCACGCAATAAGCCGAAAGAACATTTCCGCATTGTCGAATACGGTCACATGAGCGTATCTTAACAATGTGTAGTCGCAAGATTCACCGATCCGACGCATCGACGTCGGACCGATTTACCCTTTTCGCCAGTCCACCCGCACGTCTAAACGGTGACTTACGAATGGCGCCAAGGGAGTATGGAACGAGTACGAAACGAATATGATCAGGTTGAAGCCAAATTTACCTGCAAGCGAGATCGCCGGAAAGGCAGTATATCCGCGGAAGCAGGCAGCACGAGGTGGCGTCGTTTACGCCGCGTCGATGGCTTCGCCCACGAACAACACGCGCATTCAGACTGACCGCCTGACTCAGGCATCGCTCGGCGTTTGCGCTTTGGAGCTATTTAATGACAAGAAGAATGTTGATAGACGCCGCGCACGAGGAAGAGACCCGTGTCGTGATTATGGACGGCAATCGAGTCGTCGACTACGATGCGGAAGTTGCTAATAAGCGGCCTCTAAAGGGAAATATCTATCTCGCTAAAGTAACGCGAGTGGAGCCATCGCTGCAGGCGGCCTTCGTTGAATACGGCGGCAACCGACACGGTTTCCTAGCCTTTAACGAAATTCATCCGGACTATTATAAGATCCCGATCGAGGATCGCGAAAAGCTTATGGCCGAAGAGGCCGAAGCCCAATCTGCGGAAGAAGGCGAGAACGGCGAAGCGGTAGAGACCGTCGGCGGCGATGAACTGGAAATTGTCGAACGCAGTCGTGTCTCCGTTCAACGCAGATATAAAATACAAGAAGTCGTAAAGCGCCGGCAAATCCTGCTGGTTCAAGTGGTCAAGGAAGAGCGCGGCACCAAGGGCGCGGCGCTCACGACATATCTTTCGCTACCGGGCCGATATTGCGTCTTGATGCCGAACACTTCTCGCGGTGGCGGGATCAGCCGAAAAATCACGAATGCCCGTGACCGCAAGCGTCTAAAAGGTGTGATTGACGGCCTTGGGATCGCCGAAGGTATGGCTGTCATCTTACGTACCGCCGGCTCGGAGCGATCGAAAGTCGAGATTAAACGCGATTATGACTATTCGATGCGGCTTTGGAATGAGATCCGCGAACTCACCCTGGCGTCGACCGCGCCCGCGCTGATCTATGAAGAAGGTAATTTGATCAAGCGGACCATCCGAGACCTATACGCCAAGGAGATAGAGGAAATCCTCGTCGATGGCGACGCCGGGTATAAGGTCGCAAAGGACTTCATGAAGGCTCTCATTCCGAGCCATGCAAAGAAGGTCAAGAAATTCGACATCGAAGGGGAACCGCTGTTCCAAAAGTACGGTGCCGAAACTCTACTTGAATCCATCCACAACCCAACGGTTCAGCTACGATCCGGCGGCTATATCGTCATCCATCAAACCGAAGCCCTGGTCGCGATCGACGTAAACTCCGGTCGGGCCACGCGGGAACGTCATATCGAAGAGACGGCGCTTAAAACCAATAGCGAAGCCGCCGATGAAATCGCCTATCAGCTACGCTTACGCGATTTAGCGGGCCTGATCGTGATCGACTTCATCGATATGGAGGAGAATCGCAACAACAGTGCCGTGGAGCGGCGTTTCAAGGACGGCCTTCGCAACGACAGGGCGCGCATCCAAATCGGACGCATCAGCCCCTTCGGTCTGTTGGAGATGTCCCGACAACGTCTGCGCCCGAGCCTCAGCGAGATTACCGGCGACCCTTGCCCACATTGTGACGGCACCGGTTTCATGCAATCCACCGACTGGATGGCGCTGCAAGTTATGCGCGCTATCGAGGACGAAGCCACGCGGCAAAACGCGACTCAAATAGAATTGAAGGTCTCATCCGAGGTTGCGCTCTATTTGCTGAACCAAAAGCGCCAAACCCTAAGCGAACTCGAACAACGCAATAATCTGCGAGTTATCGTCAGAACCAACGGCGAAAATCGCGGCGGCACTTGGGAAATCGAAGTGCTGGAACGCAGTGGCGGTGGTAGTGGTGAAAAACCCGCCCCCCGCAGCCGACCCGCAAATGACGAAGAGAAGAGCGAGGACGGCGGCAAACGTCGCCGTCGCGGTCGCCGCCGCGGCAGAGGGCGTTCGGACGAGGCTGAGGCAAGTACCGAATCCGAAGAAGAAACGACGGAAGTCGCGGTAATCACAAACGAGGAAAATAACGAGGTGACCGAAGAACAAGGCGAAGACGGAGAGCCAAGCCGCCGCCGACGCCGCAGGGGCCGCCGTGGTGGTCGACGGCGCAATCGGTCGGCCGAGGAACAAGCCGAGGGCTCGGAAGCGTCCGCATCCGACGAAAACGCCGAGAACGGCGAGCAGACCTCAGACAATGACGACGACGCCAATGTACTAGCCGATCCAGAGGCAGCGAACGATACCGATGCAGCTGGCGAAGCGGTAGAGACCGCAAGCGAAGAGGCACAACCCGAGGTGCCGGAACCCGAAGAGAAACCGAAACCACGCCGCGCCCGCAGGCCGCGCCGCCGTAAGACAGTCGATGCGGAGGCGACCGAGACCGCCGCTGCGGAAAGCGCTGACGAGGCGGCTCCTGTTATCGAAGAGGAATCGGCTGAAGCTCCCCCGACGGAGACCACCGAGAAAGTGGAAACAGAAACCGTCGAGAAACCATTAGCTGAGGAGGCCGCTCCCGAAATCGTGGCAACCGAAGCGAATGTCGAGGAAGAAGCCAAGCTGGAACCCGCAAACGGTCCAGGAAATGGTGGCGAGCAATCATCCGAAGCGACCGAGGCTGCTACTGAGAGCGAAGCTGCTACTGAGAGCGAAGCTGCTACTGAGAGCGAAGCCGAAGTAGAAGCCTCGCCCCCCTCGCCGCCACGTCGCGGATGGTGGCAACGGGTCGTCAGCTAGAAACGTCATTAAAGGACCGACAACCGGCGGCTGCTATTGGCGGAGCCGGTTGTCGGCATCCACACTTCGGCATTGGCGGGAACGTTTCAATGAGCATTTCGGCGAACTCGACCCGGAGCAATATGATGCCCGGTTCCCGCGCATGTGGAATTTCTACTTGGCCGGATCGGAAGCCACTTTCGACCATCTGAGATATTGCGTCGCCCATATCGTCGTCGAAAACACCGCTAGCGCGACCAATCGATTAAGGCCTCGGCGGCGCCTGCCACTTGCTCGGCCGATTCGGCAAAAGAGAACCGAACATAGCGATGCCCCCGGTCTGGATCAAAATCCACGCCAGAGGCGAAAGCGACGCCCGTCTCGTTCAGGATCCGACGGCAGAACGACAAACTATCATTCGTGAGCTCCGCAACATCGGCATAAATGTAGAATGCTCCGTCGACTGGTGCTAAACGGTCAAAGCCGGCTTTCGGCAATTGCTCTAACAGCAAATCCCTATTCGCTTTATATTTCACGATATTGGCGGTTAATTCGTCTTCGCAATCGAACGCCGCGACGCCTCCGATCTGCGAGAGCGTGGGCGCCGATATGAAAAGATTTTGCGCCAGACATTCCACGGCCCGCATAAGGTCTTCGGGAATAACCATCCAACCCAACCGCCAACCGGTCATCGAAAAGTATTTCGAAAAACTATTGATGATCACGGCGTTCTCCTCGAACGCGAGAGCCGTGCACGCGGTACTCTCGTATGTGAGGCCGTGATAAATTTCG
>JABJCS010000430.1 GCA_018665505.1 Alphaproteobacteria bacterium | reverse complement strand
CCTGCATGGATATCGTCGTGCCTTACGTTCATGAACGCGAGCAATTCGGCGAACCCATCGGCAAATTCCAGCTGATGCAGGGCAAGCTCGCGGATATGTATACGACGATGAATGCGTGCAAAGCTTACGCTTATGCGGTGGCTAAGGCCTGCGACCGGCACGACACGACGCGAAAGGATGCGGCCGGTGTCCTGTTGTACACGGCTGAGAAGGCAACTTGGATGACACTGGAAGCAATCCAATCCCTCGGTGGGATGGGTTATATCAATGAAAGCCCGACAGGCCGGCTGCTTCGCGACGCCAAGCTCTATGAGATTGGTGCCGGGACGAGTGAAATCCGGCGCATGTTGATCGGGCGTGAATTATTCGAGGAGACGAAGTAATGGCGGAAAACAAGATACTGGACCCGATGACCGTTGAGACGAGCCTGACGACCATCTATCCCGAGGAGTTTAAAGCCATGTGCATCGGGCGCGAGAAGCGCAAGATCGGCGATGTCTTGGGACTCAATAAATTCGGCGTCAATTTGGTAACTTTGAAGCCGGGAGCCGCGTCCTCGCAGCGGCATTGGCACTCCCATTCGGATGAATTTGTCTACATTCTCGAGGGCGAGGTCACGATGATCAGCGATGCTGGTGAAGAAATTCTCGGACCCGGCATGACGGCAGGTTTCCCTGCCAACAACGGCGATGGGCACCATCTGGTAAATAAATCCGGAGCGGATGTGCTCTACCTGGAAGTCGGCGACCGGCCGCCAAAAGACGATGCAGATTACCCGGACGTCGATATGCTATTCCGCGATGGCAGGATCGTTCATAAGGACGGCACACCGTATTAGGGGAGGCGACGATGGCGAGAGAACGTTTCTTCACCGGCTCCCGTTTCGAGGAACGCGGCGGTTATGCGCGCGGGGTGCGGGACGGCGACATGGTTTTCATGTCCGGTTGCGTCGGCTTCGATTATGTCAACGACACGATCTCCGACAATGTTGTAGAGCAAACCCACCAAGCCTTCCGAAATATCAATTGGGGTCTGAAGGAGCTCGGCGCGTCTTTCGATGATGTAGTCCGTATCGTCATCTATATTGCCGACCGTGCGTATTATGAAGAGACCGTCGACGTCATCGGTGAATATTGCCGCAGTGTCCGGCCCGCCAATACCTTTATCATCGCGCAACTGGTCGATCCACGTATGAAGATCGAGATCGAGGTCACGACCCGTGACCGGGCGGAGGATACTTAATGCCGACGGTCCTTATCACGGGTGCGAGCCGCGGTATCGGCAAAGCGCTGGCCGATCAATATGAAGGAGACCGGTGGGATGTGATCCGTACCTGCCGAGACCCGAAAGGTGCGGGTATACCGGATGCCTTAAAGTTGGATGTCACCGACCCCGACGATGTATGCGATGTGGCTGAGGCTTTGTCTGGCCGACCCATCGATGTGCTGATCAACAATGCGGGCGTGATCGGTCAGCGCGACGCGGTTCTGGGCTCGATAAATTACCGACTCTGGGAGGAGACATTCCGCGTCAACACGCTGGCCCCGATCCGGATGGCGGAAGCCTTGGTGGCGAATGTCGCGGCGTCGGATCGCAAGACAATAGTCTTTATCTCCAGCGTTATGGGCAGTATCGCGCGGAATGCGGGTGGACATTATCTTTACCGGTCGACCAAGGCAGCGCTGAACGCGGCGATGGTTAGTGTCTCTCAGGAATTAGCGCCGCGCGGTGTTATTTGTATTTCGATGCATCCCGGGTGGGTACAGACAGAGATGGGCGGGCCGACGGCGGCGGTCACGGTGCCGGACAGTGCGATGGGTATTCGACGCGTTGTCGCTGGGCTGCAATCATCAGATAACGGTCGATTCTACGATTATGCCGGCGACGAAATCCTTTGGTAGACACAGGAACACGCTAAGATGGCCGGTCCTCAACCAATCGATTTCTATTTCGAATTCGCCAGCCCCTATGGCTATCTAGCGAGTCTGGAAATCGACACACTCGCCGCGAAATATGGGCGTGCGGTGAATTGGCGTCCATTCATGTTGGGGGCGGCGTTCAAGATCACGAACAGTGCACCGAATATGACGATCCCGATGAAGGGTGCCTATTTATACCGGGATGTGGAGCGCTGCGCGAAACTGATGGGGGTAGCGCTGACCAATCCCGAAATTGCTCCGATGAACTCACTGGCGGCGATGCGGGCCTTTTATTGGCTCTCGGATACCAATCCGGCCCAAGCCGTGGCACTGGCGAAGGCTGTCTATCACGGGCATTGGGGGGAAGGGCGCGATTTGAGCCCGGTCGAAGCGGTCGCGGAGATGGCTGACAGTATTGGTGTCGATGGCGCGGCATTGGTCGTGGCGACACAGGACCTTGCTGTGAAGGATCGCTTGAAAAAGGAAACTCAGAAAGCAATCGACCGCGGTGCGTTTGGATCACCGTTTTTCTTTGTCGATGATGAGGCCTACTGGGGGCACGATCGCTTGTCTCATATCGAGCATCAGCTCCAAAACGGCGGGATATAGAGTTTCCGCAATGGCAAATCTGCCCGGTGTTAGTTTTCTCGTTCCCGTCTACAACAAGGCGCCGCATTTGCCGGCGGTGCTCCGTCAAATCGCGCGGCAAACCGGAGACTATCCGCGCCAATATGTTTTCGTGGATGACGAATCAACCGACGGTTCGCTGGAAATCGTACGCGAATTGACGGCGGACTGGCACAACACAGTCATACATGGGCAGTCGAACAAGGGGTCTGCGGGTGCGACAAATACCTGTATTTCCTTGGCCGATCAGCCCTACATCAAGTTCGTGGATGCGGACGATCTCATCGCGGATGCGGCGACGGAAACACTGCTGCGCGCACTTCACGGGAATGAGGCATGTCTCGCTTATGGCCGGGCCACCCATTACGGGGATGAAAGCGAAATCGATCTGACCGACTCCGTCGCGCAACCTTCCACCGAAATCTTGACGGATGCCTTGCGTCTCTCGATGAAGAACTCGTTGTTTAATCCGACGCAATGTCTCGTCCGAACCTCTGCCGTGAAAGAGACCGGCGGGTGCGACGAGCGAGTGGTACATTCGCAGGAGTATTCGATGACCCTGCGTTTGGCGTATCGCTGGCCGATCATGCGGGTGGACGCGCCCATCGCCTATATCCCGCATGAAGCCAATCGTCTCTCGAATAATGAGGGACGCCAACTTCAAAGGGTTACCCGCGCGCTGGCGCTGTTCCTAAAGGATCATCCGGATGTGACGTCTGACCTGCAACGCTTTGCCTGCCGCCGGGCAGCGGGACGGTCTTGGCATTACGCACGCCGCCGCGCGGGGGCGGGGTTCCTCTCACCGTGGTTCCGCCGATATCTTGCGAGCTTGGTAGCAACGGGAGCGGATGCTGGAGAGTTCGTCGACGCTTGCTGTGGAGCGTTCGAGCTTACCGAAGGGCAGTCCTGATCATGTGCGGGATTGCCGGCATCATAGATCCGAAACGGGGAACTCCTCGGAAGACGCTCGAGCAAATCGTCACCCGTATGACGGACAGACTTGTGCATCGCGGACCGGATGATAGCGGTACTCACGTGGACGAGAAGACCGGTGTTGCGCTCGGATTTCGCCGGCTATCTATCCAGGATTTGAGCCCCGCCGGTGCGCAACCGATGAGCTCGGCGAGTGGGCGTTACGTCACGATCTATAACGGAGAGATCTATAATTTTCGCGAATTACGCCGCGACCTCGAACGCGCCGGCGTCCGCAAATGGCGCGGCCACTCCGATACGGAAGTCATGCTGGCCATGATCGAGCGCCATGGGTTCGAGGAGACATTAACGCAACTTGACGGCATGTTCGCCATTGCCCTCTACGACCGCGAAAAAGGAAAGGTATACCTGGCGCGCGACCGCATGGGTGAGAAGCCGCTCTACTACGGCTGGTCCGGGAGCTCGTTCGTTTTCGCCTCGGAGCTGAAAGCGCTGACCGTATGTCCAGGCTGGTCGGGCGAGGTCGACCGCGATGCCCTAAATGCCTATATGCGGTTCGCCTACGTTCCAGGCTCTCACAGTATTTATCGCGGCATTCGGAAGCTGGCGCCGGGGCATTTATTAGATATCGATATTGAGAACCTGACGCCTTCGGTTCAACCGGCGGCGGACACTTTTTGGAATGCTCGAAGTGAAGCCGAGGCCGCGCGCCGGGCGCCCTTTGAAGGAAGTGACGACGAAGCTGTGGGCCAATTGGAAACGTTGCTGACCCATTCCATTGGGCGGCGGCTTATCTCCGATGTTCCGCTTGGTGTATTTCTGTCGGGCGGCATCGATTCATCGACTGTCGCGGCGTTAGCGCAGAAAGTTTCATCAGCACCGATCAAGACCTTTACGATTGGGTTTGAAGATAAACGCTTCGATGAATCCGAACAGGCAGCGGCGGTGGCCGGTCATTTGGGAACCGATCATACTGAACTGACGGCTGAAGCCGACGCGCCGTTGCGCCTCGTCGAGCAGATGCCGGAAGTCTATGACGAGCCGTTCGCGGATGTCAGCCAACTGCCGACGATGCTCTTGGCTGAGTTGACGCGCCAACATGTGACGGTCGCTCTCTCGGGCGACGGTGGAGATGAGTTGTTCGTGGGGTATCCGCGTTATGAGGCGGCGAACAAGCATTGGTCGGAAAAGCACGGGGCGCTGGCCTGCACCGTGGGCCGCTTCGGCATGATTGCAGGTGTCGTTCCGAAAGCGGCACTCAACGCTGTTTCGATGGGTCGGCGGCCTTGGCGATTGGGTGACAAGATGTATCGCCTTTCAGCGGACGGCCTCGCCAGTACGCCGGAAGCTGTCTACGAAGCCTTCATCTCACGCTGGCGGACCGCAAGTCGACCATGTCCCGAACCGGATATCGGTTATTATGCCGACCCGTCCCGACATCCGCGCTTCACCGAACCGATAGATCGTATGTCTTACGCGGATGCGGTTTCTTATTTACCCGACGACTTGCTGGTGAAGGTGGACAGGGCGACGATGGCGGTCGGTCTCGAAGGTCGCGCACCGCTCCTGGACCACGAGATCGTCCGCTTCGCCTGGAGCTTGCCGCTCGGCATGAAGCT
>JABJCS010000429.1 GCA_018665505.1 Alphaproteobacteria bacterium | reverse complement strand
CTCGTCGGACCGGACGGCAAAAAACTCGCCCGATTACCGGGGCACATCGCATTCTGGTTTGCATGGTCTGGATACAAGCCGAAAGCTGCGTATTACGAGGCGCGGAAAAACTAGGACTATTTTTGTAAGCGGCCTATTTCATACTGAAACGAATCCGGAAAAGGCTTGCATCGTGAACCTTGAGAAATTCGAACGCTATCCGCTTACCTTTGGTCCGACACCTATCGAATATCTTCCGCGCATGACGGATGCGCTGGGCGGTAAGGTGCAAATCTATGCCAAGCGTGATGATTGCAACTCGGGGCTCGCCATGGGCGGTAACAAGCTCCGTAAGCTTGAATACATTGTACCCGACGCCTTGGCCTCAAATGCTGATACGCTGGTTTCCATCGGCGGCGTGCAGTCGAACCACACGCGATTGGTTGCGGCGGTGGCGGCGAAGATTGGAATGAAATGCCGTCTTGTTCAGGAAAGTTGGGTCCCCCATGAAGATGCCGTCTACGACCGGGTCGGTAATATATTAATGACCCGTTTGATGGGCGCGGACAGTCGGATCGTAGAGGACGGATTCGATATCGGCATCCGGCAAAGTTGGGAAGATGCCATGCAGTCCGTGCGAGATGAGGGCGGTAAGCCATATGGCATCCCCGCGGGTGCTTCGGTGCATAAATTTGGTGGGCTCGGTTATGTCGGCTTCGCCGAGGAGGTCCGCGCGCAAGAAGCGGAACTTGGGTTCAAGTTCGATTACATCATCGTCTGCGTCGTCACCGGATCGACACAAGGCGGTATGATCGTGGGATTCGCGGCCGACGACAGAGCGGACAGAGTCATTGGTATCGACGGATCGGGCACGCCCGAACAAACCTGGGCGCAAGTACGAGACATTGTGACCAATACAGCGGAGCTGGTTGAGCTCGGTCGCGAGGTCCGCGACGATGAAATCGTGATCAACCCGGATTACGCGTATCCGGCCTATGGTATGCCGAGTCCGGAGACCAACGACGCAATTCGGTTTGCTGCTCAGACGGAAGCAATGATCACGGACCCGGTGTACGAGGGAAAATCCATGCAGGGGATGATGGATCTCGTGAAGAAGGACTTCTTCCCCGATGGCTCAAAAGTCCTCTATGCGCATCTCGGCGGTGCCCCGGCCCTCAATGGCTACAGTTATACCTATCGGAACGGATAGGTAGCTCGCGAACTAGTGATCTCGCAGGGTGGATAATCACGCCCAATTGGCGCATCTTTCCCGCATGGATATTCTCAGCGTATTTGGCATTCGTGGCCGCCCCAAGGAAGTACACCAACTTGAAGACGCGTTGAGTGCGCTCGGGCTGCACCCTAAGAGGGTGCCGGACTCGGTGAAGCTTGCCGCCGTAAAGCTGATGAAGGAAGCGGAAGGCGGTGCGATGGCGGATGCCGAAGTGAGTTACGCCCGTGCCGCTCCCTTGTTGGTGTATTGCATGCTCGGGATCGATGACTACACGACGGCGAATGGAGCGGGCGATACGGCCGCTGCCGAGGTCCGGTTACGCCACGCGATCGAGAGTGGCGAGAGCCTCGATGCGCGCCTCGCGATGCTTACAGTCATCGCCAACGTAGTCCATCCAGCAATCATCGAGGAATTTGATCTTCAGGTCGATTGACTAGATCGTCCGGTATCCCCCGTCCGCCATCACGATCCCGCCGGTCACATACGCCGCCAGGTCCGATGCTAGGAACACAGCCGGGCCGACGATGTCTTCCGGTTTGCCCGCACGGCCTAAAGGTGTGTGGTCCATGAAAGTTTGGATCAGCTCCGGATTGTTGGCGCGGGCGTTCTCGTTCAGCGGCGTCTCGATCAGGCCGGGGCCGATGGCGTTGACCCGGACGCCGTCTTTGCCGAGTTCTGCCGCCAGTGCCTTGGTGAAGCCTAGCACGCCGTGTTTCGAGGTCGTATAGGCCAGTGAGTTTGGCGTCCGCACGTGCATGAAGGATTGAATTGAGCCGATATTGATCACGCGGCCCTTGGTCGCGCGCAATTGATCGAGGAAGGCGTGGGTGACGTTGAAGACGCCGTTCAGGTTGATCCCGATGATGTCGTCCCAGTCGGTGCGAACGGTATCCGGGTCGCTGGTGAAGGCGTTGCGGCGGTTGATGCCTGCG
>JABJCS010000428.1 GCA_018665505.1 Alphaproteobacteria bacterium | reverse complement strand
CCGTCGTGCCAGCAACAAAATGTTCGATCAGACGATCCTGCCTGTATCTGCTCAGACGGCTCTTGCGCATGGATACCATGATAACCTCTAATCTCGGTTATCTGGGACAGCCCCAAAATAACCTAGGGCCCGATAAGCCGATCATTCCGGGTATGACGGCGACAGTGGATATCCTGACCGGTCAGAAAACGGTTTTGGATTATTTGATGAAGCCGATCTTGAAAGCGCGCCAGAATGCGCTCCGTGAACGCTAAATCTAAAAATCCTCAGGCCCGCCGTAGTCGCCGATATAGCTGGTATGGGTGATGAGGCCATGCTCGGGCCCGAACCATTTATGGACGAGACAGCCGGGCGGCTCCATGCCCCAATGACCCGGCGATTCGGGATCAAACGTCATGATAAATTGATGCGCTGTCGATGGCGCGGTCACCGCAAGGGTGCCGTGCCAAAGCGACTGTATCGGTCGATGATCGTGACCGCTGAGGACGCGCAGGATTTGGTCGTGTCGGCCAATCACCTCGCCCAACGCTTCCGCTTCATAAAGGCCGAACCTGTCGAGCCAGGGAACACCGGTGTGGACCGGCGGGTGATGCAACATGACGATTGTCGGGGTGTCCGGACGTTCCGATAGGGTTGCATCTAGCCACGCGCGTTGTGCCTCATCCACGATGCCGCAAACTTCTCCGTCGATCAGGGAGTCGAGGGCGACCAGGCGTAGCGGATGATCTTCGATCGTGTAATTCAGAAGCCGGTCACCCGTCGGTAGATACGAATGAGTATCGCCGAAAGTCTCCTGCATCAATCGCCGGTCATCGTGATTGCCGGGGATGAAATATACCGGCATCTCCAACGGGGTGAGCAAATCGCGCAATGCTTCATATTCGCGCTGTCCCCCTTGGTCGGCCAAATCGCCCGTCGCTAATACGACGTCTGGCAGCGGGTCAAAACTCCGAATGTGATCGACAGCCCGCGCCATGTGGGCATGTGTGTCCACCTTTTCCTTGTAGAGTTCGCCCGGAGCCTTAACGTGCATATCCGAAATTTGAATGATCAACATGAAGTTGCGCCCGTGGTAGAGTTCAGTCTCTCCGAATGAAGCCGAGGGTAGAGTAAACGTCAAGCAGGCGAACAAGGTATGACGGTTTCAAGATATTGGCGACATTTAAAATCAGCGGATTTCGCTGGAATCGATCGTGAAGATACTGTGGTGATTCTGCCGCTGGCGGCGATTGAGCAACACGGCCCTCATCTTCCCCTTGATGTGGACCTGCGGATTAACGAGGGCATCATAAGTGCGGTTGTTGAAAGCACGCCGGATGATCTACCGTTTCTGATCTTGCCGTCGCAGTCCATCGGCTACAGCGCCGAACACGAAGCGTTCCCTGGCACTTTGTCTTATCCGCCGGCAGCCTTGATTGATCACTGGACGACCACGGTTGCGCAAGCGGCGGCACTCGGATTTCGGCGTTTCATTTTATTCAATTCCCACGGCGGGAACTCCGATCTGATGCGCATCGCCGTGCGGGAACTGCGCGTGAATTACGATGTCTTGGCCGTCGCCGCGAGTTGGTACCGCATAGTCGCGCTTGAAGCCTTTGCGGATGCGGAGGAGTTGGAGCACGGCATTCACGGTGGTCTGATTGAAACTTCAGTAATGCTGCACCTCGATCCGGAGCACGTCGACATGAACCAGGCGGAGGCTTTCCCATCCTTCGCCGCTGAGCTTGTCGAGAAGTGTCGGCATCTCAGCGCGACCGGAAATATACAGTTCGGCTGGATGGCCCAAGACCTGCACCCTTCCGGCGCGGTCGGTGACCCGTCGCAGGCGACCGCGGAGGCCGGTGAGGCGATTGTGCAGGCGGCATCGGCCAATATGATCGAATTAATCGAAGAGACCGCATCTTTCGATTTGTCAGCGCTGTCGGACGAAGGCGGCTGACAAAACCATCGTGAACTGGTGCTGGGGCTGGCGCTAGCCCGTGAGAGCGCCAACTTTATCGTAACATTATCAAATTCGAATGCGAGGCGACGACCATGCTCTATGAAATGCGTACCTATTCCTTTTTGCCAACCGAATTGCCGAAATACCTTAAGCACGCAGAAGAAGTGGGGCGTCCGGTTCGCGGAAATGACTACGGTGTGAATTGCGGTTATTGGACCAGCGATGTCGGGCAACTGAACCAAGTTTGGCATCTGTGGCGCTACGAAAGTTATGCCCATCGTGAAGACCTGCGGGCAAAGCTGTCGCAGAACAAGGATTGGACTGAAAAATATGTCGGAGTCGTTAAGGAATGGGTCAAACGCCAGGACATTCGCCCGTTAAATCCGCAGACTGATTTCACACCGCCGGAAGGTGAGGGCAATGTCTACGAATACCGCTATTATCGGACCTCCGTCGGTGGGGCGGGGCCTTGGATCAATCATTTCAAGGAGGCACTCCCGCATCGCGAGAAGTATTCGAAGCTTG
>JABJCS010000427.1 GCA_018665505.1 Alphaproteobacteria bacterium | reverse complement strand
CGTGGTGGCGGGTATCCGCACGCCGCAGCAACTGACGGTCTCGGGCAAGGAAGCCCAAGGCTCGTGTCTTTCCGCGATGGAAGAGACCATGCCTGGCGTCTTCGGCCAGCTCGATGATATCCGCGAGAAGCTGGAACAGCACTACAAAGACATGCAGGACATCGAGTTTACGGTCCAGAAGGACAAGCTCTATATGCTGCAGACCCGCTCGGGGAAACGCACGACGGCGGCGGCGATCCGCATCGCGGTTGAGATGCAGCAGGAAGGCTTGATCAATAAGTCGGAAGCTGTGTGCCGAGTGGAGCCGTCGGCACTCGATCAACTGTTACACCCGAGGCTCGATCCAGACGCGGCGCGTGACGTGATCGCGAAAGGGTTGCCTGCATCACCAGGTGCCGCATCGGGACAAGTGTATTTCAGTTCAGATGAGGCGGAAGCCGCGGCTGCTCAAGGTACAAAGACGATCCTGGTACGGATTGAGACCAGCCCCGAGGACATCCATGGCATGCACGCGACCCAGGGCATCCTGACGGCACGGGGTGGGATGACGAGCCATGCGGCGGTGGTCGCGCGCGGCATGGGTCGTCCCTGTGTCGTCGGCGCGGGCGAACTGGTCATCGACTACGCGGCCAAGACCATGTCGGCGGGCAACGTGACGATTATGGCGGGCGACACGATCACGATCGATGGTGCGGCGGGTCAGATCATCCGGGGTGAGGTCGCGACGATCCAGCCGGAGATGTCAGGTGACTTCGCGACCGTCATGGCCTGGGCGGACGAGGTGCGTACCCTCGGCGTGCATGCCAATGCGGATACGCCGGAAGACGCCCGCACGGCGCGGGAGTTCGGTGCCGAGGGCATCGGCCTGTGCCGAACCGAGCACATGTTCTTCGAAACCGAGCGGATCATCGCCATGCGTGAGATGATCTTGTCGGAGGACGAGGCGGGCCGAAGGGCGGCGTTGGCTAAGTTGTTGCCGATGCAGCGCGACGATTTCGCCGAGCTGTTCCGCGTCATGAAGGGCTTGCCGGTGACCATCCGTCTGCTGGACCCGCCGTTGAACGAGTTCCTGCCGACGGGAGAGGCGGAGATGGAAGATGTCGCCAAATCGGCGGGCATCGACTTGGCCAAAGTGAAAGCACGGGTAGCTCAGCTGCATGAAATGAATCCGATGCTCGGCCATCGCGGATGCCGGTTGGCGATTAGCTATCCGGAAGTCTGCGAGATGCAGGCGCAGGCGATGTTTGAGGCGGCGTTGATCGCGGGCGAAGATACTGGAGAAGCAGTGAAGCTCGAGGTGATGGTCCCATTGATCGCGACCAAGGCTGAACTCGATATCCTGAAGAAGGTCATCGACCGGGTGGCGGGCGAAGTTGAAGCGGACAAGGGCAAACGCCCCGAATATGTGGTCGGCACGATGATTGAGCTGCCACGCGCCGCGTTGCGGGCGGGCGAGATCGCGGAGACGGCGGCGTTCTTCAGCTTCGGCACCAATGATCTAACGCAGACAGTCTACGGCCTCAGCCGCGACGACGCCGCGAGCTTCATCCCGACATACGAGCGTGCCGGAATTTTGCCCAACGACCCTTTCGCATCCATCGATGTCGATGGTGTCGGCGAATTGGTCTCGCTGGCGGTGGAGCGCGGCCGTGCGACTCGGCCCGAGATTAAGCTTGGCATTTGCGGTGAACATGGTGGCGACCCGGCTTCTGTCACATTCTGCCACAAGGTTGGTCTCGACTACGTCTCCTGCTCGCCCTTCCGGGTACCGATTGCCCGGCTCGCCGCCGCGCAAGCCGCTGCGCGGTCACGCTAACAGCGGTTTGTAAGCTCAGTTTTAGGGTCGTTCGAAACGATACGACCTGCATGGATGGAAAAAAGAGCACTAGACTGTATCGTCCCGCGCTGAGGTATACTTCAATCTGTACGTTTAATACGATTGAATCTGAATCGAAAGGGGGGACACGATGAGTAAAGCTGAAGCATTTGCTGAAGCCGACATCGTGTTTGCGGACGGGGAACGCTCGGTCCGTCAAGGCCTCCGACAAATCCTGATCGATCAAGGGTACAGAAGTCTCCGAGATTACGGCACACTCGAAATAGTCGAAGAAGAAATCGGGCGCACCCTGCCGGATTTGATCGTCATGGACGCCATGATGGACGGTGGCGAGGCAATGGCGCTCGCCAACCGGATTCGGGCGGGCGAACTCGGGATTAATCCTTTTGTCGGCATCATCATTACGGTTTGGCAGCCAAGTGAAGCAGTGATCAGACGCGTCGTGAACTGTGGCGCCGACGATATTATAGTGAAACCTTTGTCGCCTAAGAAGCTAATGGAAAGGATTAACGTTGTTGCTTACAACCGAAAACCTTTTGTCGTTACCAGCAGCTACATTGGCCCGGATCGTCGCACGAAAATCGTAAAAGAGCGCGAGGGACAGAAAATTCCCTCGATTGACGTACCCAACACACTCGAAGCGAAGGTACGGGGGCGTCCGCTATCGATGGAAGCGTTGAGGGAAATGATCGGTGAAGCGATGTTTGAGATAAACGAACAGCGCTTAAAGCGGCATTCCTATCAGATTGCATTTCTCGTCGGTGAAATTTTGCCGGCTTTCAAAGCCAATCGAGTCGACGACGCGGCCAAGAAGTCGATTATTAGACTTTCGGAAGTTGCCAATGAGATCGGCTTCAGATTAAAAGATTCGAATTTCGAACCTGTGTCAGAACCTGATTCAGGTCACCACGGCGATCCGAAAAGACCTGCGCCATCCGAGCTCTAAGGATTTGGATTTATTGAAACCGCTTTCCGACGCAATCCTAATCAGCTTCAACCCAGACCGTAATGCAGCGGCGATGGCGGGTGAAATTGGCATGATGCTCGATAAATTCGGCACCAAACACTAGGATTCAAGTTCATCAACTCCTAATATTTTTCCGACTGTTAGGGCAATTATTGGTGCGCATTGGGAATAGTGTGGGTATAAGGGGGGATGTTGGTTACCCGACATCCGCGTAAATAGGGGTCGTCCGTGCAGATTATGAGCTGGGAAGAAGTTGATATTTTATTGGTGGACGCGGAAGTCCAGTTGCGTCAGGGATTACGCAATATCCTGATGCAGGAAGGCTATCGAGGCGTCCGCGATGTCTCAACGGTATCCGGTGCGCGCGATAGTATTCGCAAGTCGCCGCCGGATTTGCTGGTTGTGGATAGTCGGATGCCGGATGGCGACTCGATTGCGATGATCGAGGATATCCGCTTTAAACGCCTAGGCTCCAATCCGTTTCTTACCATCATCGTGATGGTCTGGAGCCCCAATCGTGAGATGGTCGACCGGATCACGAAATGCGGTGTTGACGATCTGTTGGTCAAGCCAATTGCGCCGACGAAATTGATGGAACGCATCAATTATCTTGCCGGTAACCGCCAACCGTTTGTCGTGACAAGTGAATATATCGGACCTGACCGCCGTGGCGGTCGGAAAAAGAAGGAAGGTGAACCACACGATCCGGCCGATGATGTGCCGCGGATCGAAGTTCCCAATACCCTTGGTGCTAAGGCGGCCGGTGAGCAGATTGATTTCGTCGAGCTGCAGGAAATGGTCTCTAGCGCGATGTACGAGATCAACGACCAGCGGTTGCGACGCCATTCGCTGCGTATCGCGGCCATCGTCGATAAGATCGTGCCAGCCTATCAAAAGAATAATGTGACGCCGGCGATCCAAAAAGAGGTGGTCCGGCTTTCCGATATTTCTAAAGAAATCTCGGAACGTCTTGCGGATTCCGACTTTGAGCACGTCACTGATCTTTGCGAGACTCTCGATTCGGTGACCTCGTCGATTCGGTGACCTCGTCGATTCGCTGTGATCCGAGAAGCCCCGATCCGCGTGATGTGGATCTATTGAAGGCGATCTCGGATGCGATCGTCGTCAGCTTTAATCCGGAGAAAGCGTCAGCGGAGTTCGCCGCGGAAGTCACGCAAATGGTGCGCGACAAGTATCGCAAGCGCCAAGAAGAAGAACAGGCCGCCGGCTAGGGCCTTTCCAGGTTACATGTAAGCTCTAAGATCGGATTTCTGATCCTTATGCCGCGTCTGTGTCGATGGGCGTCATACGTTCACCACCCTATACGATAAGATCGAATGTCTCTGGCATTGCTAGCCTGAGGCCGAATCCGCCAGCGTATCAAATACGTTACCTTTGGACGGTTGCCCGGATATCAAACTCTGATGCCATAGGGCATAAAACAATAGGATCCATGATGCGATTCCGGCCCGTTTCTTACCACTCACGAACAATTTTTCGACGCGACCTGGACGGCAGATTTCAGATATTGCCGGATTGCGGGCGACCAAGGGTCCGAGTGTCTCGCCCCGGCGTTGAATCCATTCACCTACGGGGACGGTAAAGCCCCGCTTGCGCTCGAATGGCTGTGCCACTGGCATGACCCGCTGGAGCCATTGACGGAGCAGCCATTTACCGGCGCCTTTCCGGATTTTCATATCATCCGGCAAGGTGAAAGCGATCTTGGCGACTTCGCGGTCGAGGAACGGTGTTCTGCCCTCAAGTCCGTGGCTCATGAGGCAGCGGTCGAGTTTGGTAAGCAGATCATTCGCCAGCCAATCGGCGCTGTCCGTTGCTTGGGCGATTTGCAGCGGGCTTCGATGGGGTAGGGTCGCGCTTGTTTGCGAAGCTTCGAATCCGTCCCGCCATCCATGCGGCTCGTCGCGCAAAACATTCAACCCATCGAATATGCCACGAGCACGAAGCGTTCGACCGCCGCGCCACCACGGCCGCAGCTGGCTGCGATATCTACCGTATCCAGCGAACAATTCATCCCCGCCTTCGCCGCAGAGGACGACCTTCAGGTCTTGCGCCGCTTCGCGCGCTAATTTCCATGTGGGCAGGACGGCGTAATCCGCCGCCGGGTCGTCGACGCTTGCCGCCACTTGCGGCAGCAACTCCCAGAAATCGGTCTCGTTGAATTCGATCTCGTGATGTTCCGCACCGATCGATTCGGCCACTGCTTTTGCGTGGGCCCGCTCGTCATGGACACCGGTGTCGCTAAACCCAACCGTGAAGGCCTGGACAGGGCGCTCGTTTAGCCGCGCCATGAGGGCAAGAATCGCGGAAGAATCGATGCCGCCGGATAAGAACAATCCGTAGGGAACATCGGAGCGTTGATGAATTCGGACTGAGTCTTCAAGCGTGCGGTCGAGGGCCTGTAACGTGTCTTCGAACGAACCGGTGCTGTGCGGCATCTCTTCTTCAACGGGAAGGGCTTCAATTCTACGCCGCTCAACGATGCGCCCGCCGCGAATGACGAGTGTCTCGCCCGGCATGACCCGTTGGATGTCGTCGAAGATCGTTTGGCGACCGCAGGTAAATTGCAATTGTAGCAATTCGTTTCGTTGCGGGGAGCTGATATTGGGAGCGGCGAGACCGGCTGCCAAAAGTGCGCGTGGTTCGGAGGCAAATGCGAATTGATGCGAGGCTTCGCAGTAATAAAGTGGCTTAATCCCGAACGGATCGCGGGCTAGGATCAAACAATCCTTCGGCGCATCGTAGATGGCGATGGCATACATGCCACGAAGCTTATTGGCGAAGTCGAAGCCGTGCTTGCGATAGAGGTGGAGCGGCGGCTCGCAATCGGAGGATGTCGAAAAGCGGACATCCGACAGCTCCTGACGCAGCTCGATGTAATTGTAAATTTCGGCGTTGGCGATGATCGCAGCGCCGCCCGGCTCGTGAAGCGGTTGATCGCCGGTGACTAAATCGATAATTGCGAGACGGTTTTGCGCGAGGCCGACCCCTTGGGAGATATGGAAGCCTTCGCCGTCCGGGCCGCGGTGGCCGAAGGCTTCGAGCATAGTATCGAGAAGCGCTTTTTCGGGGGGAGAGCCGTCTCGGGTCATCAAACCCGCAATGCCGCACATTAAGGGATAACCTTCTCGAAGAACGCCTGATATTGCTGAACGACAATATCCTCAGTATAGCTCGTTTGGTACGCTCGATTGCCGGCGGAGGCAAGTTCGACCGCGAATTCCGGCAAATCGAGAAGGCGATTGATCGATCTTGCGAGCGCATCTGCATCGTCTATGGGGACGAGCAGTCCGGTCTCCTCATCTCGGATGAGACTGCGCGGGCCATCTGAATTAGCGGCGACGACCGGGACGCCGTGGGCCCACCCTTCGATGACGACATTGCCGAGCGGTTCGTGCCGGGAAGGGCAAACGAGTAGCTCGGCCGTCGCCAGAAGTTCGGGAATATCGTTGCGCCACCCGAGAAACCGCACCCGGTCGGCGACACCATGAGTATGGGTAGCGGCCCGCAATGCCGAGTCCAGCGGACCGTCACCCGCGATCCAAAGATAGGCATTCGGGATATCGGCAAGAGCGGCGATCAGTACGTCGAAGGCTTTATTTTCGTGAAGCCGTCCCAGGGCCAGGAGCAGCGGTGCATCGTCGGGCGTATCGTGGCTTGAGCGATCTATTGCATCCGCGCGCGCGCCATCGACGAAATTCGGGATATACCAGGCGTTCTCTTCCGGCCACCCTTGGGTGATGAGATAGCTTCGGATGGCTTCGGTATTGCCGATGAGATGATCGCAATGACGATAGTACTTTAGATCGTAATAGCCGCCGAGACGGGCTGAGAGTACATGCTCTCTGGCGGGGCAGTAGCGCGCCGCGCGGCTCATCCATGCCATGACGATGTCGGGCGTGAAGTCCGCGACTTCCCGGCGAACGATGCCACGGGTTGAAAAGTCGAACATTCCGCCGAAACGTGCTGTGACGGTTTGAATGCCGGCAGACTTAAAGATCGCTTCACGTGCGTCATGTGACCGGATGGCGACGCGTTGCTCGACCTCCGCCCGCGCGAGGGCCGGCACTAAGCGCATGAAGAACTCCTCCGCGCCGCCGACAGCGGCACCGGCCATGACTTGGAGTACCTTAGTCACCGGTCCTCCAGATGCGCCTTTAGATAGGACAAGATCGGATAGAGCCCAGCGAACAACGCGATCAAGAATCCGTACTGGCCTTCGCGATACCCTTTGCGTCCGACATAGCATTTATAGAAACGAGAGAATATACGCCGCACATTGTGGCCAAAACTGCCGATATCGCCGCTTTGGCGAAGGTCGCGGGCGCGCACCGTCGTATATCGGTCGAGGCGCAGGATCATATCGGAGATATCTTTGTCGACGTAGTGGATCATGCGTTCGGTGAGGCGGCCTTCAGGTGCTGTCAATTCCAGTCCTGGATGAATGCGCTCCATCCCCCACCGCTTGCAGCCGCGGCGAGACAATCTTGCAGCGGCACTGACACCCCATGCAGCGCCCCAGCCGTATCGGACGAGGCGTCCGCCCACGTAATTATCGAACGGTACCAAGTAGTAATTGTATTCTTCGGTTTCCACGGCTTCGCGGATTTCGGCAGCCAATTCCGGGGATACCCGCTCGTCCGCATCGACTTCGATGATCCAGTCGCCGTTACAGGCCTCAAGGCCGGTGTTGCGCCGTTCGCCTTCGATATCCCAGCTTCCTTCGACAATGTTGTCGGTGAAAAGTGCTGCGATGGTGTCGCTGCCGTCGGTACATTTGTCGAGAACCACGACGAGCTCATCGGCAAACGCAAGACGTTCAAGGCAGTCCGCGAGCTGATCCTCTTCGTTGTGGGCGACGACTAGTGCGGAGATTTTTGGTTTTTCGGAACTGGTCATTGGGTCTTCCGTTCCAGGTCATTCAACAGCTGTGTTGCGGCCCATTCAACGGCCTCGACGCTGAGTCCGTCCATTAGCGTCCCGGTTGTACGATGATCGTATCCCGGTGCGCCAACCAAATCGTCATAACTTTCTTCTGTCCTAACAAATGCGCATTTCTCGCCCCACGGAGCGTAGTGCTCCGCGCGGCTGGGGCCGAAAAGGCCTAAGGTCGGAATGCCAGCCGCGGCGGCCATATGCATCAACCCGGAATCGTTGCCGATGAAAAAATCGCACCGCGACAAACATCCGGCGACAAGTGCCAGATCGCCGACGCCGACGAAGTCGATTCGTAGCGTCTCGGGAATACGCGCTAATACTGGCTCGATCTGGGTGCGTTCGTTGGCCGCCGCGAAGACGGCAACTCGGGCACCTGGCATTAGTCCATGCGGTGCCGTTAGCTTCAGGGCAAGTTCG
>JABJCS010000426.1 GCA_018665505.1 Alphaproteobacteria bacterium | reverse complement strand
CGCGCGACAAAATCTGGTGGGGTGCGGTCAACAAATCGAACACCGAAGCCCGGTTTGAGGCGCTCCGTCTACAAATGCTCGCGTATTTTCAAGGCCGCGATGTTTACGTACAGGACCTAGTCGCCGGCGCTGATCCGGCCTACCAGTTGAAGGTCCGCGTAATTAGTGAGAGCCCTTGGCACAGTCTGTTCGCGCGCAACATGTTCCGCCAGCCAACGGCGGAAGAGATGTCGTCTTTCACACCGGAATTGACGATCCTCAATGCGCCTTACTACAAGACACATGCGGAACGCGACGGCGTGAATTCCGACTGCGCGATCATGATGAATTTCAAAGAACGCATGGTTCTGGTCGCCGGTACGCAATACGCGGGTGAAATCAAAAAGTCAGTCTTCAGCTATCTCAACTACGTGCTGCCAGACCGCAACGTCTTGCCCATGCACTGCTCCGCCAATATCGGCGAGAAGGGCGATGTCGGAATTTTCTTCGGTCTTTCCGGAACGGGGAAGACGACCTTGTCCGCGGACGGCACCCGTACCTTGATCGGCGATGACGAACATGGCTGGACTGAAGACGGTGTCTTTAACTTCGAAGGTGGCTGCTACGCCAAGGTCATCAATCTCTCGGCTAAGGCCGAGCCGGAAATTTTCGCGACGTGCGGCATGTTCGGCACGATCTTGGAGAATGTGGTGATGGACCCGAATACCCGGGTGCTGAACCTCGATGATGGATCGCTCACGGAGAATACCCGTGCGTCATACCCCTTGTCGTTCATCCCGAATGTAGAGATGAGCGGTGTCGGCGGACAGCCGGAGAACGTGGTGATGCTAACGGCCGACGCCTTCGGCGTGCTGCCTCCTATCAGCCGCTTGTCGGCTGATCAAGCGATGTATCACTTCCTGTCGGGATATACTGCACGCGTCGGGGGCACCGAGCGAGGCCTGACCGAGCCGCAAGCGACCTTCTCGACGTGCTTCGGCGCACCCTTCATGCCGCGCCATCCGTCGGTCTACGCAAAGATGCTCGGTGAGCGGATTGGCAAGACCGGCGCCAAATGTTGGCTGGTGAACACCGGTTGGTCGGGCGGTGCCTATGGCACCGGCAAGCGGATGCAGATCGACTACACACGGGCCATGGTCCGCGCGGCCCTCGACGGCCGATTGGCGGAAGTGGCGACGACGGCGGATCCGAACTTCGGCCTCAACGTACCGCAAGTCTGCCCGGACGTGCCGAACGAAGTGTTGCAACCGCGCGAGACTTGGGGCGACAAAGGTGCCTACGACACAACGGCACGTGACCTTACGCAACGGTTCGAAGCGAACTTCAAACAGTTCGAGGAATATGTCGACGATAACGTGAAAGCGGCGGGCGTTTACGCTGCTTGAACCGTTGCTCGATCGAGACGAGAGAGGCCGGCTTTTTAGCCGGCCTTTTTCATGTGAGCACACGTTCCGCCAATAGCGCGACAGCTACGTAGCGAAGCGTCTTGCCAATCGCGACCAGCAGCAGAAACCGCCAGAACGGGACGCGCAATATCCCCGCCGCGAAAGTTAGCGGATCACCGACGATCGGAACCCAGGCGAACAGCAGGGATACTTGTCCGTACCGGGCAAACCATGTCGATGCCCGATCTAGCGCGGATGCGGAAACCGGAAACCATCTATGGTCCCGCCATCTCAGACAGTACCGTCCTAAGACCCAATTAACGGCGGCCCCCAATGTGTTCGCGATGCTGGCGATACCGATCAGAAACCAAATGTCGAAACCCTCCGCCGCGACGAGGGCGGAGAGAACCGCTTCCGAGGACAACGGTAGAATCGTCGCCGCCGCGAACGCGCTGACGAAAAGCGACACATATGCAGCCGCTTCCAATTAATCGTTCCTGTCGCTTTACGGGTTTACTGGGGCTGCGGCACGAATTTGAAGATCGGTACCTTCTGGCGCACGTTCTTGATGTCCCAGCTATAGACGGTCAGCTGGCCGCGCGTCGTAATGTCCTTGGAATTGTGTTTCTTCGGCTGCACGTTGGTCCAAATGCGCAGGACGCCGTTGAATTCCAGCCCGGTTTGTTCCAAGGCATCAGCATGATTTTCGTTCGGCTTGCCGCCGATGATCGTGATCTCTCCGGTGTTCTTATTATATTTCAACGTTAAGAAACGCGAGTTGAGACGGATGAAATCGAGCGATTTTTCGCCGATGATATAGCCATCACGCTGATATGTGACGTCGAAGCGGGCTTTTTCCTCGTATTGAATTTTCTTGAACGCCGAGTCGCGACGTAAGTCGCGCTCGGCGATCTCGACCCGGCCCAGAACAGCCGTGCCCTGCAAATCACCACGCGCCATGCGTTGCGCCATCGACAAGTCGGTCAACTTACCAACATAGGTGAAGCGGTAGCGCCCTTGCCGGTCGATCTGAATATCCGCTTCAAAATCGCTCGGAAAGTAGCAACCGCTAATGGCGGCCACGGCGAGTAGCAGAATACCGATTCGCTTCAACACGTCGTTTTCCTATCCCCTAAGCCGGGTTCTTCGCGACGGAAACGCCGATCATGCTATCGCGGGTGACCAATTCGGTCAGCTCTTTCTCGCTCATCGCCTCGGAGCCTTCCGGGCGCTTCGGAATGACGAGAAACCGTAAATCCGCCGTGCTGTCATGGACGCGGACGTCGATATCGTCCGGCATGACGGTGCCGAACTCCGCCAAGACCTTGCGGGGTTCGCGCACGGTGCGGCTGCGATAGGCGCGCGATTTGTACCAATCCGGCGGCAGGCCAATCAACGAGCGCGGGTAACAAGAACACAGAGTGCAGACGACCACGTTATGGACGTCGTCTGTGTTCTCGACACCGCGAATCGGAATGTCACCGGCGTCGATATCGATCTCGGCCGCTGCGCCGTTAACATCGGCGATCAAGCGTTCCTTGAAGGCAGGATCAGTCCAGGCCTTCGCGATCAAACGGGCGCCGAAGACCGGCGAGCGGGAATCCTGCTGTTCCATTTGATTGCGCAATTCGTCGGCAGTGATGACATCCTTTTCGACCAACAACTCCGCCAAGGCCTCCGTCATCACCTTATAATAGGTGATCGGCTGGTCCTCGAGGTCCGGTTGTTTAGGGTGCTGGTGACCGTGCTCGTGATCGTGGTGGTGATGTTCGCTCATCTCAGGCTGCTCCTTCGCCGGGCTCAAGCCAATTTTCATAAAGATCGACCAATGCCGTATCGGCATTCGATCCTTCATAGTCGGGCCACACATCGCTCTGGCGGAATTGCACGCGATACAGCATCAGCGCCGGTTTCCCGTCGCGGCCATAAGCTAATTCCTCTGGATTGGCGTAAGTCCCCACGACTTCATGGATAACGCCTTTCTGGCCACGGATGAAAAAAGGCGTGCGGACATGGCCCGGCGGAAACGCGCGCCGCACGGTCACCGCATCGCCGACAGAATATTTTGCCGCCATTATGAGCCCTCCGCGTCGGCCTTGAGCCGCGCCTCGACTTCTTCCATGCGTCGGCCCAATTCGTCGATCGTAATGATACCTTTTTCGATCAGAATATTGGTCGTCGATGCCGCCCAACGTTCGTAATAGGTCATCTCGTCATACGCCTTGGCGCCCAATTCCTCGATGCCACGCCGCATCTCGTCAACTGTGAATAAGTTGCGTTTCTCGTCCGCCAGCAGGCGGCGCACCGCGTCGATCTTCTTTTCCCAATAGGCGTAATCGTGTTCATTTCCGGCCTCGACCGGACCGGCACCAAGCCCGCCCATGTCGTGGTGCCGTCTCCCGAATTCGCTCATCGTCTGCTCCCTTAAACTTCTTACCGGTCAGTATGGAATCCTTGACGGCAACGAAGCAAGCCGCCCGGATTTTAACTAAGCGGATTCATTGCATGCAGCCTATATCCCGGACGCTCGCCAAGCGAGGCATACCATCGGTCCAAATTTGGCATCGCCGGGCGGTCTTCGACCAAGGAAAAGTAACGGAAGGCCGCCGCCCCGACAGGGATGTCGCCGACCGTCAACTGTTCGCCATGCACGAAACTCTTGCCTTCAAGATGGCGGTCCAGGACTGACCAGAGTGCCCCTGCTTCTTCCTTGGCACGGGCGATGGCGTCATTGTCGCGGTCGGCTTCGACGGTCCGCACGAGGCCCCAAAAGATCGTCGTCATCGGTGCATGCAAATGACCGGTATACCAATCCATCCAGATTTCGCTTTTCGCCAATTCGCCGAGGTCTTCTGGCCATAAGGTGCCGACGCCGTGCTTGGCCGCGAGGTAGCGCACAATGGTCTGCGATTCCCATAGGATGAGTCCGTTGTCATCGATCGTCGGGACCCGGCCCATGGGGTTCTTCGCCAGATAGTCTGGCTGATCGTTGCCCCCGAAAGCACCACCGATATCGGTGCGGTCGAAACTCAGGCCGAGTTCGGCCGCACACCACAACACCTTGATGACATTGACCGAATTGTTTCGTCCCAAAATTTTCAGCATATCGCTATTATCCCTCGTCCTGAATTTCCGCCATTTTTTGACGCGACAGGCCAACCGATTCGCCGGCAGCCATCAAGGCTTCCCATGTGTTCTCTTCAATCTCGATGCCACCCTCGATCATTGCCGCGCGCTTAATCCGCTCCGGCTCTCCGGCGACCAAAACAGGTTTATCCGGATCGGCAGGTGGCGAGCCCTTGGCATAGGCGATCATCGCATCGACTTCATGCTTCATATAGCTGTCTTCGACGAAGCGCGACGGATCCATTATAACCGCCAACATATTGTTGGTCGTCGTATCGGAAGTTTGATTCTCCGGCTGCAGAGTGCCGCCTCCGGTCAACATGCCACCGAAAAATTCACACACCATGGCAAGGCCATAGCCCTTATGCTCGCCCATCGGCAGCAAGGCACCCCGAGGATCAGCCCACATCACGTTCGGGTCTTGGGACGGTTTCCCCTCGGCATCCAAGACATAGCCTTCGCCAAGCGGTTCTTCCTTCATCATCGCGACCCGCGCCTTGCCCATGGCAATACGACTTGTGGCCATATCCAGGATAAAGGCCGGATTCTTGTCCGTCGCTGGAATGGCGAAGACGACCGGATTGGTCGACAGCCGCGAATCCGTTCCGCCAAAGGGAGCCACGATGGAAGAACGGCCGATGACATTGACGAAATGCATCGAGGCGAATCCCGCGTCGGCGCACATCTCTCCATAAGTGCCCACTCGGCCAATATGGCAGGAGTTGCGCAATCCCAAAATCGCGAAACCGTCCTTTTGCGCCTTGGCGATCGCCAGCTCGGTCGCTTGGCGCGCCACGGCTTGCCCGTAGCCCCTGTTACCGTCGACGAGCAACAACGGGCCACTATCAGTGACGACGGAAACTGTCGTATTGGGCCGCAACTCGTCCCGGTGCAAAGCCTCGTAGTAGCGCGGGATCATGCCAACCCCATGGCTTGGATGGCCCTTCAGATGGGCTTCCACCAAATGGTCAGTGACGATTTCGGCTTCGCCGGACTCGCTGCCGCCGGATTCCAAT
>JABJCS010000044.1 GCA_018665505.1 Alphaproteobacteria bacterium | reverse complement strand
GTGCCGGTAGAGCCCGATCGCGCTGCGTTGAAAATACCATTGCAGACGCTTTCTTCCGCGCGTCGACCGATCCTGTTGGTGGGTCTCGGTGTCTTTTGGGATCATGCTTCGGACGAGCTCGTGGCATTGGCGGAACGATTGGGGGCACCGGTCCTCACGACGTCGAAGTGCAAGGGTGCCATTCCGGAAGACCACCCGTTGCGGGCCGGCTGCATCATTGGCGGTCTGATCGAGCGTGAGCTCGTTATGCAATCTGATCTGATCATCACCGTTGGCCTGGATGCTATCGAACTGCAACCGAAACCCTGGCCCTATGACATACCGGTGATCTCCTTCTCCAATACACCCAGTCTGGAAGCAGTGATCCCGGCTGAATTCGAGATGGTCGGCAACTTGAAAGCTTTACTGGCCGGATTGGCCGAATTCGCGCCCGAAGGCAGCGGTTGGGGTGAAGGGTCCGCCAAGACGTTCCGTGAGCAAGTTACCAAGGCGCTCGATGTGCCAACACAGGGCATTTCCCCGCAAGGTGCGATGGAAGTCGCTCGCGCCGTCCTACCACGCGAGACCGTCGCGACCTGCGACGCAGGGGCCAGCCGCCTGCTAGTCGTACAGAAATGGCAATCCTACGGCCCTCGGGAGTTTTTGACCTCGAACGGTCTTGGCTCCATGGGCTATGCCATTCCCGGAGCGCTCGGCGCGCGCCTCGCCTATCCGGGCCGCCCAGTAGTCGCGTTCACTGGTGATGGCGGATTCATGATGGCCATCGCCGATTTGCAGACCGCTGTCCGAGAGAATCTACCGATCATCGTTGTCGTCTTCGACGATCAAGAAATCGCCCTTATCCGCGTGAAGCAGGAGCTAAAAGGCATTCCCCGGCATGGCGTTGGGATCGGCGGATTAGATTGGGAATCCTTGGCCAAGGGCGTGGGCGCGGACGGTGTAACCGTCGAGACCGAACAACAGTTGGGCGACGCGCTTCAAGCTGCCCTGAAAAGCGGTCGCACGACGGTGATTGGTGCCCGTATCGACGGCTCGTGCTATGTCGATCAATTCAACGCGTTGAGGGAGTTGTGATGACTGAGCCCGGACCGCACGACGACCTCCTCGTCTATCAAAACGGTAATTTCATTCCCTGGCGGGACGCGCGGGTGCATGTCTTCTCCCCTGTCGTGAAATACGGGGCCGCAGTCTTCGAAGGTATCCGGGGCTATTGGTCGGATAAACGCCAATGCATGCTGCTGTTCCGATTGCGTGATCATATGGAACGGATGGAAATCTCACAGCGTATTCTGCGCTTCGACACCGTGGTGAGCGCGGATGAGATGGAAGACGCGGTGGTCGAATTGGTCCGCCGCAATGGGTTCAAGGAATCCGTCCATATCCGCCCGATGGCCTATCTTGGCGGTGACGGGGAAGCCAGCGCGCGGGGACCGGTCGAATCCGTGATTACTGCTATCCGACGCGGCACCCCAAAACTTACAGAAACCGGATGCCGTGCGCAGGTCAGCTCTTGGGAGCGCCTCTCCGATCGCGTCATGCCCGGCCGCGCCAAAGCCGTCGGCAATTACAACAATTCCCGCCTCGCCGGAATTCAGGCCAAGGTCGATGGTTACGACACCGCGCTGTTACTAAACCGTGCGGGCAAGATCGCCGAAGGCCCTAGTATGTGTTTCTTCATGATCCGCAACGGTGTGCCGATCACATCGTCCATCACGAGCGACATCCTGGAGAGCATTACGCGGGATACGGTGATCACACTGCTGGAGGACGAGTTCGGCCTGAAGACGGAGCAGCGCGAGATCGATCGCAGCGAATTGTTCATGGCCGAAGAAGCGTTCTTCTGCGGTACCGGTTGGGAAGTCACCCCAGTGATTGACGTCGATGGCGCCCCCATCGGTAACGGCGAGGTTGGGCCTATCGTCAAACGCCTGCAAAAGGCATACTTCGAGACGGTAACCGGCATCGGTGAAGACCCAAGAGGATGGCTGACCGCAGTGGAGATTGGAAAATGAACCTACCGAATCAACGCATCGTCTATCTCAACGGCGAATACGTGCCGGAAAGCGAAGCCCGTATTCCCTTTCGCGACCGAGGCGTCAAATACGGCGATGCGGTGTTCGACACCACGCGGACCTTCGGACATGACATCTTCAGATTGCGCGAACATCTGGACCGGTTCTATCGATCCCTAAAATACCTGCGCATCGACCCGAAGATGAGCATCGATGATTTCATTGCGGTAACCGAACAGGTCGTGGAACGAAATCTACCGCTGATCGGCAAGGACGAGGATTATTGGGTCACACAACGGGTGACGCGTGGCCTCGACCCGGCGGACGCGACGGCTTGGCCGGAATGGGAAGGACCGACCGTCATCGTCGAATGCTTGCCGTTACCGCTCGCGGCTCGCGCAGAATCTTACCGCGATGGCTTGAATATCGTCACACCTTCGGTCCGCCGGGTGGCACCTGACATGGTGAGCCCACGCGCCAAGACGCATAACTACCTGAACTTGGTCCTGGGCGACCTCGAAGTCTCGGCCCAGAGCCCCGGCGCGCACGCCATTCTGTTGGACGAAAACGGCAATCTCTCGGAAGGAAAAGGCAGCAATTTCTTCCTCGTCACCGACGGGGTTATCAAGACCCCGAAGGAACGTTACGTCCTGCCGGGTGTCTCCCGCTCCGTCGTCCGTGAATTGGCGGAAAAACTATCTATCCCTTTGAAAGAAAACGATATTGACCTCTTCGATGCATATAATGCGGACGAATGTTTCATCTCCTCGACGAGCTTTTGTGTCTGTCCCATCCGCAGCGTGAACGGTACCGAAATGCCGTCACCAGTGCCGGGTACCATCACGCAGAAGATCATCGACGCATATGTCGAGTATGTTGGCTTTGATTGGTACGCGCAGTATTTAAGCAATCTGGCGGCTTAGGTGATTTCTCGTTTCCTGGAGACGTTCACGCCTCAAGCTTAACGCGTCTCCATCTTCCGCCACTTCCACCAGGTCAACAGCGCGAAGGCCGGTGCGCCGACGGAGGCGCCCAGCACGAAATACAAATGCAAATCTAGCCAGACCACCGGTGCGAAGAGGTACAGAATATCGTCGAAATCAAAGCCCCAGATACCTTCATAGGCCTTCTCGCCCGTATCGGCTTGCGCACGGTCGATGAATTCGGCGAAGATCTCAGCGGCGAATACACCGGCTGCGCCGAGGGCGCCGAGCCAAATTGGCCACTGGCCCAATTCAACACCGAACAGGACATCGCCTCGCAATCCGATCCCCGCACCGAGGAAGAACAACGACGTCACCGTCACGTCGCAGAACATATCGAACTTATGCCCGCCAGGCGTGATCTTGCCGCTAACCCGCGCCAATTCCCCGTCTGCCCGGTCTAGGAAGGCCGCGAACAACCACAAACAACCGCCCCAAATATCCCACTCCCGCGTACCGACGGCGAAGGCCGCGCAGGCGGCAATCCCCGTGATGAGACGCACCGTCGTCAGATGGTTCGGCGTCACCGGTGTGTTCACAAGCGGCAGGATACATATCCGCGCCATTTTATGGGTCCAGGAATCGCCTACCATGATCTCCGCTCAAATGTCCTTGAATGTCATGAGGGTGGCGCCAGAGGCGGTCACCGCGGATTTCACCGCTGGGTCGACCAATGCTTGGAATTCTTCTTCGAAACGGTATTTCGCCGCCGCCGCTTCGACCCCATCCCAAGCGCCGCGCGCCGGGTGTGAGAAAATTTCCGTCACCCCACTAGGTAGCTCTTGCAGCAAGGCCAGCATGCGCTCGCGAACCATGTTGCCGCTATCGCGAATGCCGAACACGCAATCATTGATACGAACATTCGCGCCGCGGAGGCGCTTGCGCATGAGGCCGAGCCAGATACCAAGAAAAGCGTTGCCGATCCGCCCGGGCACTCTCAGTGGCGTCGCACCTGGAATCTCGACAGGTTCGGCCGGCACCCGCACGGCGCACAGGCCATAGTCCCGACCAATAGACAGGATCAAACCTAAGACCGTCGGATGAAGATGCAGGTGGTTATGGGCGTTCACGTGATCGAGCTCCAAACCCGAAGTTCGGAAAGCCTCGAATTGCGCGCGAATTTCTCTGGCCAATTGGCGACGCACTTTCGGCAAAAAGAAATAGCGGAACCCTGCGCGCACCAAATTCGTGTCGAATGCGCCGTTAGCATCCACGAGATCGGGAATTTCAGCGGGAGGAAGGACGGATTTACCACAAACGACAACCAGATGTAGCCCGACACCCAATCCCGGATGCCGCTTTGCGCGGTCAACGGCGTCTGACGCCGCGTCCGCCCCCACCATCAAACTCGCAGCAGTCAGAATGCCGGTCGTATGCGCTTCCTCGACCGCTTCGTTCACGGCCAGGGAGCGACCGAAATCGTCGGCTGTGACGATCAGGCGCTTCAGGCGGTGTTCTCCCGTCCCCATAGGAAGCGGAAAAATTCCACCCCTTCGCGGAGCTGCCGCTTCATGACACTCCAATCCTTGCACATCTCGTAGAACAAGGAAGCCATCTTGACGGGGCGGAAATAGAAACGTTTGTAGAAGGTATCTACCGCCTCGAAAATCTCTGCGCTGCTGAGGTGCGGATATTCAAGTACACTGTTCTGCACTCCGTCGGCGCTGACCAATTGGTCACCAGTCTCCGTCAACAACCAACCGTTCTGCATGGCTTGATCGTAAAGGAACGTCCCCGGATACGCCGCCGGCAGAGAGACTTGGATCGTCTTCGGATCCAGCTCCTGAGCGTATTGGATCGTCTCTTCAATCGTCTCGCGCGTCTCGCCCGGCAGGCCCATGATGAAGGTGCCGTGAATGACGATACCCAGTTCGTGGCAATCTTTGGTGAACTGCTTCGCCTTCTCAACCAGGATACCCTTCTTGATATTGTGAAGGATCTTCTGATTACCTGATTCGTAGCCGACCAGTAGCAGGCGTAGCCCGTTATCTTTCATGATCTTGAGCGTGTCGTAGGACACATTCGCTTTTGCGTTACACGACCAGGTCACACCGAGCTTACCGAGTTCCTTCGCCAAGGCTTCGACGTTCTCTTTGTTGTCGGTCAGCGTATCGTCATCGAAGAAGAACTCTTTGACCTCGGGAAAATTATCCCGCGCCCAAGTGATCTCCGCGACCACGTTCTCAATCGAGCGGAAGCGATAATTATGCCCGGAAATCGTCTGCGGCCAGAGGCAGAAAGTGCAGCGCGACTTACAGCCGCGCCCGGTATAAAGCGACATATACGGATGCAGCATATAGCCGTTGTAGTAATCCTTCGTGTCCAGGTCGCGCTTGTAAATCTTGGTCACCCAGGGGAGTGAATCCATATCTTCGATAATCGGGCGCTTGCCGGTGAAATGCGGCTTTCCGTCCTTTAGGATCGTGACGCCGATGACCTCTTCCACGGGCTTGCCTTCAGCAATTTCCTGGATCGTGAAATCGAACTCGCTATCGCAAACAAAATCGATGACCGGAGAGGCCTGAATTGCGGTTTCATTGTTCACCGCGACATGCGCGCCGCAAAATCCGATTAGCAGGCCCGGGTTCTTTTCCTTGAATGCCTCGGCAACCTTCACGTCGTTCTCGAAGGATGGTGTGCTCGTGTAGAGGACCAGGAACTCATAATCGTTCGCCATGGGCAGCAAATCATCGAGACTCAAATCCTGCGCCGGGGCGTCTATTAGCTTGCTGTCCGGCACCAGGGCCGACAATTGTGCCAGCCACGTCGGATACCAGAAGGATTTCACCTCGCGCTTGCATTGATAGCGCGAGCCCGCCCCCCCGTCATAACCGTCAAAGGTCGGGGGGCTGAGAAACAGGGTCTTCTTCATACTTGCTCTCCAGGGTCGGCGGAGCGTTATTCCGCCGGTTCTAAGCGTACGTTCGAGTGAATCACGAAGTCACGTTCGCGCCACGTCACCTTCCGTCCGAAATAACTCGATAACCGGATAATCGGCGACATCACATCCCGCAGCGGTACCAGCAATGGTGCGGCGGTGCCGCGCCCGGGAACTGTCGAGGAGATAGTGTAGTGTAATGCCAAACGCAAGACCGCAGCCGCCGCAAAAATTCCGCCAGCATAAATGAATGAACCCGTGGCCACGTAGAGGCAAACCGCCGCAATGACAGCAAGCGGCACAATCTCAGTAATCGCCGACGCCGCATAGCCCAACGGCTCCACGGAACGAATCGTTCGCGCCCAGCGCAATTCATGCAGGAATAGCGACTTCAGACTGGGGTCTTCGATCACATTTTCGACAATATAGGGGATCAGTGCGACACGGTGCCCTTGTTGATGCACAAGACGCCCGAACATGAAATCGTCAGCCAGAATATTCGCCAACGCATTGAAAGAACCGAATTGTTCCAAGTTCGAGCGGCGGATGGCCATCGTTGCCCCAAAACAATAGGTCAATCGGCCAAAGACCGCCGGAATGAGCGCCGACGGCAGGAACCAGTCATTGATAAACAGAGCGCCAAGCTTGGACGGCAACTTTCCGGCGGCGCGGCCCGAATAGACACACGTCGCGGCGCCCACTTGCGGGTCCTGGAAGGGCGCTACAACCGCTTTCAGATAATCCCGACAGACCCGCATATCGCTGTCGGCGACGACGATAATATCGTGGCGCGCCGATCCAAACATATTCGCCAGATTGCTGACCTTGTAATTGCTGCCGATGATAGTGTCATCTATCACCAAGGAC
>JABJCS010000425.1 GCA_018665505.1 Alphaproteobacteria bacterium | reverse complement strand
GTGAACGCGACGGCAATCTTTCAATCCGGCTCACGCAGCGTCGACGCGATGCTCGATGCCTTGCGGACCATTCACGACCGTTTGCGCCAGGAGGTCGGCTAGTCATGGAAGTTATTCGATTAGGAAACGCACTAGGTGCGGAAATTTGTAGCATCGACATCGCAAAAGCTCTGTCCGATGCGGAGATTGATGCAATTCGAAAGGCTTGGCATGCGCACCATATCATCGTCTTTCGCGATATCGATTGGACGCCGGATGAGCATATGGCGTTTTCGCGCCGGTTTGGCGAGCTTGACGATCATGCCGCCACACCGAACGATTCATTAGAAGGCTATCCCGAACTTCTCGAGGTCACCAATATCCCGAAGAACGGAAAACCATCACCGACGCGAACGGCTGGCCGGAATTGGCATTCCGATTACGCCTACACCAATCGTCCGGCGAATTCTTCGATGCTATATTGCACGCAGAAACCGTCCGTTGGCGGCGACACCATGTTTTGTAACATGGCCCGCGCTTATGATGAGTTGTCCGATAAGATGAAGGGTATCGTTGCCGATCTGCAATCGGTCTACGATTTTAATATGGTGGCGGGCGCCAAGGACCGCAGTGCGGGAAACTTAGATGAATTGAACGCAATCAATCCATCGATTGCCCATCCCTGCGTGCGCATCCACAACGAAAGCGGCGTGAAGGCGCTCTATGTGAGTGAACGGACATCGCATTTTGACGGGATGAGCCGGGCGGAGAGCGTGCCGATCATTCGCTATCTCTGTGATCATGCTACCCGGCCGGAGAATGTTTATCGCCACCAATGGCGTGTCGGAGATCTCGTCTGCTGGGACAACCGTACGGCCATGCATTTAGCGCTCGGTGATTTCGACCCGGCGGAACCGCGTCACATGCTGCGCACGACTGTTCAGGGAGAGAAGTCCGGGTATGTCGTGACGGCCCCTTCCGCTTAGTCCGTCGAGGGCGCTACTTCCGTCATGAAATGATCCATTCGATCCAAGGTCTCCCCTAGGGTCGGTGCGCGGAAATCGAAGATAAGCTCCCTCACGCCAAGCGCTTCGTATGTCTTGATATCCTCGATGACCTGCGCCGCCTCTCCCGCGAAGGGCAGTCGGTCGTGGCCCGCCGGGGTCAGGCCTGGGTCATAGGACGGTGCCTTTAGCGAGATGAATAGGTCTTCGAAATTCCGGCCTTCCGCCTCCGTCAGAGTTTTCAACTCACCAAGCAATCGCTCGAACTCCGCCGGTGGCAGAGGCGAGGCCGCCGTGGCACCCACAGGATGCCATCCGTCGCCGTATTTGGCAGTGCGTCGCAGCGCCGGTTTACTGTGACCGCCGATCCAGATGGGTGGGTGTGGGTTCTGGACCGGATGCGGTACACAACGGAGTTCCTTGAAGGAATAGAATTCGCCGTCGAAGGAGACCGGATCCTCGGTCCAGCATTTCTTGAATATCTCCAGATACTCGTTGCTGACAGCCCCTCGCTTGTCGAAGTCTGCCGCGTGGAGCGCCTCAAACTCTTCGCGCATCCAACCAACGCCGACACCAACCGTCACCCGGCCTTGCGAGAGGACGTCGATCGTTGCCAGCGTTTTCGCTGTCGTTAGCGGATTACGGTGCGGCAGGATCATGACGCTGGTGACAAGGCGAGACGTCGTCGTCAAGGCTGCGACGAAGGACATCAGTGAGAGCTGTTCAAGTGCGTCACCTTGCCCGGGAAACCCACCGTCGACCGTGTAGGGATAAGGTGAATTTACTTTGGTCGGAAAGACGATGTGATCTGCGATCACGATGGTCGCAAATCCCATGCCCTCGCCTTGCCCGACCAGCTCGCTGATCGCACCCGGCTCGCTGAGCGGTCCTCGGGTCGGCAGGTAGTATCCATATCGCATACTCAGTCTCCAAATATTTTCGCGTAAGCCGCCTGAGTCACCGGACCGCCTTGATTGATCGGCATTTCCTTTTGCTTTTCGCGTTGGCGCAGGCGATAGGCGTATTCGTGGGGCATTTGTCCGTATGGGTCCGTGGCACCTAGCGTCTTTGCCGCGTGCGCCGCCCAGTCCGCGTTCCACAAAAATTCCCGCGCGAGCGCGACCAGATCGGCGCGTCCCGATTGCAGGATGCCTTCCGCCTGTTGCGCTTCGGTAATACCGCCCACCGCGATGGTCATAATGTCGGCCTCCCGGCGTACGCGTTCGGCAAATCCCGCTTGGAATTGCTCGATGCGAGGGATCATCGGCATCTCGCTGTCGCCGGAAATACCGCCGGACGAGCAATCGACGAGGTCAATATCGCGATCCTTGAGTTCTTTTGACAGCGCTACCGTGTCGTCCAAATCCCACATCCCGCCTTCGCCGTCGACGGAGGAGACGCGGAAGAACAGTGGCTTGTCCCGCGGCCAAGCATCTCGCACGACCTCCGCCACCTCCAATGCAAAGCGCATGCGGCCTGCCCGGTCGCCGCCATAAGCGTCGTTGCGGTGATTGCTCACCGGCGACAGGAACTGATGGATGAGATATCCATGAGCGCCGTGTATCTCGAGAATATCGTAGCCTGCGTCCATGCTACGCCGCGTTGCTTCCCGCCACGCATCGAGCACGATCTTGATGTCGCTCGCATCCATGGCCTTTGGCGTGAACCGGCGGGGCAGTTGGTCGAGCGCGCTCGGCGCCAAGCCTTGCCACGGTGCCCAACCGTCTTTTGCGTCGTCGTCGGTCAGCGGCCGCCAATCCTCGGTTGCCGTATGACAGGATGCTTTGCGGCCCGCATGGCCGATCTGGATGGCCGGAACGGCACCCTGTTCCTTGATGAAATCGGTAATCCGGCGATACATCGTGATGTGCTTGTCGTCCCAAATTCCAGCGCATTTGTACGTCTTGCGGCCACGTGCTTCGACCCCCGTCTCCTCACCGAAAATAATCCCGGCGCCGCCGACGGCGAGGCGACCCAAATGCATCATTTGCCAATCACCAGGGCCACCGTCGTCGGAATTGTATTGGCACATCGGCGAGACGACGATCCGGTTTTTCGATGTCACACCCCGAATCGTGATAGGTGTGAACAGCAGCGGTTGGGTTTTCTCTTGGGACATCGATAACCGTCGGTTAGGTGAATTGCTGCGCGGAAATCGCCGGGTGGTAAATCGGCTGGATTACATTGCCGGCTGGGTCCTTGATGTGGAAGCTGCGCGCGCCGTCGGCATGATCGTGCGGCTGGTCCAACACTGGAACGTCGATCGATTTGAAATAATCGCACCAGGCATCGAGCGTTTCCTTGCTCTCGACGATGAACCCGTAGTGGTCCAAGAGACCACCCTTTTCCGGTTTTGATTTGGCTCGTGCCAGAGACAGGTTGTCGTTACCGCATGTGAGATAGACGAGATTCTCGTTGGCGCGATACAGCAGTTCCATACCCATGACGTCGGTGTAGAACTTCTCGCACTCCTCCAAGTTCTCGACCATGAAGGCGATATGTCGGATGCCGCGAAAGGCGGATGGGCGTTCAGTCATGGATCGCTTCCTTTTTGGTTTCGTTTGAAACGAGTTTATAGGGAAGTTGGGCGATTTGGTTAAGTTTGAAGGGTGTACCGCTGAGGCGTCACTGAATAGCGAGTAATTCGACTTCGAAGAGGAGCGTTTCGTTTGGCCGAATGGGCCCCGTGCCTCGCTTGCCATACGCGAGGTGTGACGGGATGAAGATTTGCCATTTTTCACCGACCCGCATTAATAACAGTGCTTCCTGCCATCCATTGATCACTGCGTTCACCGGAAACGCTGCCGGTTTCCCGCGCTTGTAGGAGCTGTCGAATACGGTGCCATCTATCAGCGATCCCTGATAATGTACGGACACGGTATCGGTCTTACTCGGACGGCGCCCGCTCGGTGCAGGTCGTATGACCTTATACTGCAAACCGCTGGGACGTTCGATGACGTCCGTCGTTTGCTTGTTCGCAATGAGATATTGCCGGCCCTCCTGCAGACGGCGTTGGTTGGGCGAGAGCTTCTTCTGAACCGGTGCGAGTGCAAGCTTACTAGGTGATTTCTTTGCCTTCGCCTTAGCGATAATCTCTCCCATTCGGCGTTTCGCCATCGTCGCGAACATGCCGTCGGGGAAGTGCTTTAGATAGGTGTCGTAATCCGCGATGGTATTCCCGTCCTTTGCGGCTTCCCAGAGAAGAGCTTCTCTATCGGCTTGTTGTGGTGTTGTCGTTACGGCGCGTTTGGCCGTTGAAAGAGTCGCTGCGCCCAACGAGAACACGAAATCACCCTGATCGAATTCCGGCGAGCGCAATTTGCCATATCGCGGCGTTTGCTTGTTCCGGGTGTAATTCGAGATTTTTGTATCCAGGAACGAGCCGATTTCGCTGGCGGTCAAAAAGCCGTCATTGTTGAGGTCCGCACGCCGCTCGCCGCCGATTGCCTGAACGAACAGTTTTGCAAAAGTGCCGTCATCCGAAACTGTCTGTCCAGCGTCGCCCGATGTGAGAAATTGTCGGACCGGGCGGGTTGTGAGCCGGGTAATTTGAGGCGGCGGCGCGGAACGGGCCACGTTGAAAATTGTGCCGGCAAAGCAAGAATCGAAGATGGTAAAGACATGCTTGGAACGGGCCAATCGGACAAATTCCCCGAACCGGCGCAAGGAAAGAGAGGTCCGCAAAAACTTAACCCGGTCTCTCTCCAACACACCGTCGGCGGGTATCAAATATCCCTCTCCGCGTTCGTCCGTGTGCCCGTGCCCGGCATACCAGACGAAAAGCCGAGCGTCCGGATCGCCGCCTTTCTCAAGAAAGAAATCTTCGAATGCGCGCCGCAACTCACCGGATTTTAAGTTCGTCTTCAAGGTGACGCCGAAACCGCGGGCTTTCAATGCGTCGGAGACCCGATGCGCGTCCTTCACCGCTTGACCGAGGCGCGGCCATCCATTCGCATAATCGTCAATGCCGACCACAAGGGCGTAGGACTTTGAATAGAGTTCGACCTCATCGATAATTTCAGCGTTGCCACCCTCGTTCGCCTTTAATTTGACCGTAAGGCCACGAACATTCGCCCAAAGCTTTCCGAACGCCGCCAATCTCATAGAACGATTCCTGTACCACTGTGGCCGTGAAGAACATACATGCCGACCGATGGGATTATCCATTCACTTCGAAGAGATGACCTGTAAACTTTCGGGCCGCAAGTTTCGGGTGGATTGGCTCCCGATAATTGACGAGGTTCGCGAATGCGTTCTCCATTGGCGGGCCTCCTTTTCCTAGTGATCTTCGCGCTGTCGCAAGCGGTGCGGGATACTTATTTCGCCAACACGTTCCAATCGGTCAGCTTTCTCTTTGTTGCGGCCCTCGCGTTCGGTCTATCGATATTATTATTTGGTGGCGCTGCCGTTGTGTCTCGTCCGAGCGATTTACGTCACCTCTGCGCGGCTCCGGTTCGGTTTGTCGTCTTGAATGTGACAACGGCATTTGCCTGGTTGGCTTATTTCTTCGCCCTTAAGCATTTGGAGCCGGCGGTCGTGAACATGATCTATGTCGGCGTCGGTCCGTTGGTCATCTTGGTATGGCGCGGCGCGGGTCAGCCCACTGGCCGAGTGGGCCCGTTTGAACGCATCTGCGTCGGCGCGTCGCTGTTGGGTATCATGTCCATCTCCTTATTCGGCCTGTCGGGCATTGCTGGAGATATATCTCTTACTCAGATTGCCGCCTTGATTTGCGTCGCCCTCGGCGGTATTTCGATTACGGTGAGCCACGTGTTGGCGCGCCGCTTCAACGACGATGGTGTTGGTTCGGCCATGGTGTTCGGCTCCCGGTTTATAGTGACGGCGGCTGCGGCGGTAACAGCTAAATTTCTCTATGGTGTGCCGACGATGCGCCCGGAAATAATTGACGTTTCCTGGCTGGCACTGCTCGCCTTCACCCTCATCGTCATTCCAAGCTTTTCCCTGCAACTCGGGATCGCCCGCAGCCCGGCCTTGGCGGTGAACACGATCCGCGCCCTCGGTCCCGTATTCGTCTTTGCGGCGCAACAGCTCGACGACCGGCTGAGTTTTTCCGGTGCGACATTGGTTTGCGTACTGGTTTTCGCGATCTCGACGATACTGGCCAGTGGATTGCGGGCCCGTGACGAATTGCGGCGCGATTAACGGTGCGTTTCAGATCGAGCCTTGGGCTCGCTTCTGACGTTCGCGGAACTCGTCCTTGCCGATATTGGCAGCGCGCTCGACCGCTGGGCGACCGCCGACCCGTTTGAACCAGGCGCGAAGATTCGCAAATTCCTTGAGATCGATCCCATACGCCTTGTAGCCGCGAATCCACGGCCAACACGCCATATCGGCAATGGAAAAATCGCCGGCTAGGAAATCTCGATCCGCGAGCCGACCGTCCATGACCCCGTAGAGACGTATGACCTCGTTGGTATAGCGTTCGACCGCGTAGTCGATTTTGTCGGCTTTGTAATTGCGGAAATGCGCCGCCTGTCCCGCCATCGGGCCAAGACCGCCCATTTGCCAGAACAGCCACTGCTCGAC
>JABJCS010000043.1 GCA_018665505.1 Alphaproteobacteria bacterium | reverse complement strand
TCGTGTCACCGCCATAAGTATCGCAGAGACGCTGTAGGTCTTCCGCCAATTCGACACCGTGCTCGCCTTCGTCGCGCGCGAATTTGTTTTCAGGAAGATTGGTATGGCGCATATGCACGACACCCGGAATGCCGAGGCCGTACATCTCACGGTTCTTGACCATACCACCGACGGAGAAGCCACCGAAATTGACGCCATGATAACCCTTCTCTCGGCCGACGAGGCGAAGACGCTGTCCCTCCCCCTTCACTCGGTGATAGAGCAGCGCGATCTTTAAGGTCGTCTCAACCGCTTCCGAGCCGGAACTTCCGTAGAAGATGTAGTCGAGATTGCCCGGCAGCAATTGGGAGATCCGGCGCGCCAACTCGAAAGCAGCGGGATGGCCGTGCTGAAACGGTGGACAATAGGACATTTCTTTCAGCTGAGTGTATACCGCCTCAGCGATTTCCGGCCGAGCGTGGCCGAGCGGCGAACAGAACAACCCTGAGACCGCATCAATCAACTCGTGCCCCTGATAGGTCTTGTAAGTGATGCCCTTGCCCTCGGTCATCATGCGCGTATGGGTGTTCTTGAAATGCTTGTTCGACGTGAACGGCATCCAATGGGCTTCTAAATCGTTCGGCATGATACGCATGACAGGCTCTCCTCTTAGCAGGCCGCGCGGCGGCGCTTTCGACGAATGTGATAATATTTGTCGTAAGAATGAGGGAAGAATTGTGCCCGGACCAGCCCTCTCTCGCGCTAAATCATCGCTGGCGGGGTTCCCGAACGCGACATAAGGTCTTCGCGTCTCAATTTAAGCGTTTGCTGCTCGTCCATGGACCCCTCCGCCCTCATTCTGTTGTTTCTCTTTACCCTGGTGGTCGGCGGATTCGTCGGCGGGACCGGAATCGGCGGTGTCTTGTTAGTGCCGTATCTCGTGTTCATTCTCGGCATGGAAGCACAGAATGCCGTGGCTTCAGCGATGTTCGCCTATATGTTCAGCGGTGTCGCCGCGACCCTCGCCTACGCACGTCACGGCTCGATTAAATGGTCGATGGTCTGGGCGATCTGTGGTGCCGCGGTTCCCGCCGCCTTACTTGGCTCCATCACGGTGTGGAGTGTCCCCGGGGAAATACTCCTCGCAGGCCTCGCCGCGCTCACGATCTTCTCCGGCTATCGCACCCTTCGCCCGCCGAAAGGCGGCCGCAACGATTATGAGGATATTCGTACACCGGCGCTAATGATGATCGGTGGCCTCTCCGGTTTCGTCAGCGCGTTAGTCGGCGCGGGCGGTGCCGTTGTCGTGATCCCGCTGATGTTCGCAATGGGCGCACCCGCCCTTCTTGCAATCGGTCTCTCGCAAGCGATCCAATTCGTCATCGCCGTCATCGCGACGATCGGTAATTTATCCGTCGGCCAGATTGATTTCACGACAGGTGGCGTCATCGCGGTCGCTTTGGTTATCGGTATAATGATCGGCACACGTGTCGCACATTCCCTGCCTGTCGACACCTTGCGCAAAACCGTGGCATGGGTGCTAACCCTGGTCGGACTCTCCATTGCGATCCAACTCGCGCGGGATGCGATTGCAGTGTAGAATACCGAGCAAAGGAAGAATGCCATGAGCCTTGCATTAGTGCCACGCGACGACGATACCCGCCGCCAAGACGCCCAGATCCTGCGTGCGCGCATCCGCAGCGGTGCCCATGACAGTCTGACAACCGGCCTCGCCCCCGGCATGGTACAACTAAACCTCGCGATTTTGCCCAAAGCGTGGGCGGACGATTTCAAACGCTTTTGCGAACTAAATCCAAAACCTTGCCCGCTGGTGTCGATGACGGAAGCGGGCAACCCGATATTTCCAAGCGATATCGGAGACGGTCTCGACGTCCGGAGTGACGCCCCCCGCTACCTCCTGTTCCGCGACGGTATCTTAGCGGACGAAGTGACGGACCTTACCGATATGTGGCAAGACGACTTCGTCGCATTTGGCATGGGTTGCTCCTATTCATTCGAGGAGGCGCTGGTTTCTGGCGGCCTGTCGCTTCGGCATATCGAGCAAAAGACGAAAGTGCCTCTTTACGTAACGAACATCGCGACCGAGCCATCCGGCCCATTCCACGGGCCGACCATCGTCTCCATGCGCCCGTTCCTACCAGAAGAAGCCATCCGTGCGGTCGAGATCACTGCCAAGTATCCGCGCGTTCACGGCACACCCGTACATTTCGGGAACCCGGAGATGATCGGCATCGATGATATCGCCGATCCTTATTCAGGCGCGCCACCTGTGATCCATGAAAACGAGGTTCCGGTTTTCTGGGCCTGCGGGGTTACACCGCAAATCATCGTCGAGCACGCCAAACCATCAATCTGCATCACCCACAAACCGGGCCACATGCTGATCACGGATAGACTGAACACCGAACTAGCAGATTAAGATTTTCACTAGACCTTGCCCGTAAATCCGGATGCCAGACGAACGAACGATTTCATTTGTTCGGCATCAACACCATTTGCGTCTGTGTCACCACCGCACATAGCTTGCCGTCGGCGCGTTTGATATCGGTGCGCCACACCATGGTCGTGCGGCCTTTATGCAATGCGATGGTCTCCGCGAACGCGGTCTCGCCAACGGGGATCGACGCCAGGAAATTCGTCTTACTTTCAAGTGTCGTCGTGCGCGCGCCTTCAGGCAGATTTAGCACACACGCGAGAGCGCCCATATTGTCAGCGAAGGACATCACCGCTCCGCCATGTAGAATAGCCGGATGAGTACATAGCTCCTCGCGCACAACCAACGTCGCCTTGACACAATCCGGTGTCGCTTCCGTCACCGTGATGCCCAATAGTTCAGAGAACGGCGAGCGGTGGGAGTTAATCAAATCGATAGAGTCGTTCATCTCGGCCTCTTCACACAATGCCAAGTTCTGGATAGGGCTCATTCCTCGCGACCCGCCCATAGCCGAGTCGGGTCAAATCCATCGTCGAGAATGCCCCGTCGAGAATCAGCTCCGACAGCGCGCATCCAGCTCCCGGCGCTTGCATGATCCCATGGCCGGAAAATCCCGCGGCAATATAGACATTCTCCATGCCATCGTCCCAACGTCCGATAATACCGTTCTTGTCGAGCTCGTTGCGCTCGTAATGGCAGGCCCAGGTACGCTCCAAGCGTAGCTCCTCCATCGCTGGCACCCGGTGCGCCAAGGCAGGCCAGACTTCACGTTCGAACCAATCCGGATCGTAATTCCAATTGAATCCGGGCTTCACCGACCAATCGGGTTTGCCGCCGGTATAGCCGACACCCTCCGGCCGGAACGCGAGGTCGGTCTCCGACTTGAGAAACGGTAAGGGCTCGATCTCCGCCTTGCAGCGGAAGAAATGCGTCTGGCGAGACATGGGACGGATCGGCACCGGCCAATCCAGCATTGCCGCGACTTCGCCCGACCACGCACCTGCCGCCAACACGAAACGGTCCGCCGATAAGGTTTCGCCGGACTCCAATATTACGCGGCGGGCAACACCGGCGTCGCCTCGCCAATCCATGACCCGGTCCTGGCGGTACTCAACACCCAATTTTCGGGCTTTCCGTTTGAAACCCATCATAGCAGCATACGGATCGATCCACGCATCATCCGGGGTCAGCACACCGATATCGACATCGTCGAAATTGACCGAGGGGTATCGCGTCCTGAGATCGCCCTGTTCCAAGAGCTCGGCCGCCACGCCGTTCGCGGTCTGGGTATCGTAATTGGCGCGCATCTGAGAGCTATCACCCCCATCAGAGAGAAAGAGGTATCCTTGCGCCCTGAAAGAGATATCAGCGGGCTCGCCGTCGACAGCCATTGTCTCCTTGAAGCCGCCATAGAAATCGAGCCCAAAACTGCCAAGCGCCACGTTCTCCGGGCGGCTGAATAAGCGTCGCACACCACCCGACCCGCCCGGCGTCGTCGCGAACTCATATGTCGGGTCTGGTTCAATGACGACGATTTCGCCGCCGCGCCCGGACGCCGCCAAATGATAAGCGACGCTGGAGCCGATCAATCCACCGCCGATAATGACAATGTCGGTGCTCATCAGATTCTACCGCCCCCGTCCGGCGCTCTCCGCGAATGCCTTCTCCCAATTCCGACCATCGAAACGCCTGATCTCGGGCGTCTCGCTATGGATGTCGTAGTCGTCGAGCGTGTTGACGTTCACGACAAACATATCGGGTGCCGCGCGTGGATTTCCGAAAGTGTGAATACCGCAGGTCGGGCAAAAATAATGCTTCGCCACCATCTCATTGAATTGATAAAGCTGCAGCGTATCTTCGCCTTCGGTGATCTTAAGTTTACTCGGCTCAACCCGAGCCAGAAGAATGCCTTTCTTCGTGCAGACCGAGCAGGTGCATCTTGTGACCTTTGAGAGATCGGCATCGACCTCGAACTTTACCGTGCCGCAATGGCAACTACCGTGATAAATCGTCATCGGACTAACCCGCTTTCATTTCCATAATCTGTTGATGCAATGCCGCTTGGCATTCGACGCCTTCGGTGGCCGAACGCGCCCGGTTGGCATAGCGCCGATCCCCTGGAATGCGCGTACCTTCCTGTGCGTCGATAAGGCCGAACAGACCTTCGACCCGTCGCGCAAAACTGTCGTGATAGCCTTTCGGATCGATCAGAATAAACACCTGACCGCCGTTCGAGGGACCGCTGTCGCTGGAGCCGTATTCGGCGAATTGTTCTTGCGCTTCGAAACAAAAATTCCCGCCGGTCAATCCTGCCGCCAACAGTTCCACCATCATCATGATGGCATTGCCCTTATGTGCGCCGAACGGCAGCTGCACGCCTTCCAACGCTGCCGCCGGATCGGTCGTCGCATTGCCGTCCTTATCGAGCGCCCAGCCTTCCGGGATCGAATGGCCTTCGCGAGCGGCCACCATAATTTCGCCCCGCGCCGCGGCACTGGTCGCGAAGTCAAAGACCATCGGTGGCTTCCCGTCGCGCGGGCAGGCAAAGGCCATCGGGTCGGTACCATACAACGCCGTGTCCCCGCCCCAGGGCGCCACCAGTGAGCGCGACGTGGACATCGAGAAACAGATCAATCCCGCATCGCCGAAAGGCTCAACATCCCACCACAAGGCGTTCAAATTACCGTTGTTGCGCAAACCCATGGCGGCAATACCTTGAGACTTCGCTTTCTCGATTGCCATCGCGCGACCCGCAACAATGGCCGGCGGCGAGAAACCATTTTTGGAATCCACATCAACCAGGCCCGGTGCTTTGTCGTTTACTTCCGGCACGGCTTTGCCGTCGATCCGGCCGTTCTTCATCGACGAGACATATCCCGGGATACGGAATAATCCGTGCGAATGGGTGCCGTCCGCCTCCGCCTGTGTCACGACGTCGGCGATGATTTCCGCGTTCGTGGCCGACATGCCGTTTGCGATGAACACCTCAGTCGAGAGCGCTCGAATTTCATCGAGCGACAGTTTCACCGTATCGGCCATGTTTATTCCTTTCTGCGGCTGGGCAATGCATCGCCCAGCAATTTACAAATCAAGATCATTTCCGGAATTTTTTGCGTCATATTACTAAGGATCGCTGTCATTGCGGCAGCTTGTTCCGGCGTCGGTGATGGATGTGCGCTGGTGGCGGCGGGCAGGCGAGCGACAAGCTCATCCGCCGCCGCCTCCGCGGCCTTGGCGATACTGGCCCCGGCCCGCAAGATTTCCCCGGAGT
>JABJCS010000424.1 GCA_018665505.1 Alphaproteobacteria bacterium | reverse complement strand
GAACATCCGGCCACCATCGAGACCTGCCGGTTCCTCGAGCGCCTTGGTGCCAAAGTCACCTATCTCCCGGTCGATGGAGAGGGCTATGTGAACCCGGCCGACTTCCAAGCCGCCATCACATCCCGGACCATTCTCGTCAGCGTCATGCACGCCAATAACGAGGTCGGCACCATCGAGCCTATCGCGGAGATCGCCGACATCGCCCGCGCGCACAATATCCTCTCGCACACTGATGTCGCACAATCGGCAGGCAAGATTGCCGTCGATGTCGAGGCGCTCGGTGTCGATCTGCTCACACTCGCCGGGCACAAGCTTTATGCACCGAAAGGTGTGGGCGCACTCTACATCCGCGACGGTGTCGAAATTGAACCGCTGATCCACGGCGGCGGCCAGGAGGGCGGTCAACGCTCTGGCACGGAATCAATCGTAATGGCGGTCGCCCTCGGCACCGCTTGCGAGCTTGCCCGCACCCGCCTCTCCCCCGATCATTTGGGCAAGACGCGCGACTACTTCTGGTCGGCACTGCATGAGAGGTTCGGTGACGCGGTCACCCAAAACGGCAAACTCAACGCGCGCCTGCCCAACACTCTGAACGTCTCCTTCATCGGCCGGGACGGATCCAAAATCTTGGAAGGCCTCGACGGTATCGCGGCGTCCACCGGCTCCGCTTGTCACGAAGATCAGGTAACGATGTCACCGGTCCTCGCGGCGATGAAAGTGAACGACCAAACTGCCATGGGTGCCATCCGTTTCAGCGTCGGTTATGCGACGACATTGGCGGAGATCGAACAGGTTGTGGAATCACTCTCGTCCGCAGTTCAGAACATGTAACCGCAATATCTGCGGTTTCCGGCCCCAATTTGGCTAGGAATGCTGCCCAAGGACGCTAATTCAGCGACACCTTTCGGCCACGACGTTCTATAACTCGGCAATCCAACGAACCGCGATCACGACATAAGACAAAGGATTATTTCAATGAAGATCTCCGACTTTAAAGCCCTGACCTTCGACGTCTACGGCACGTTGATCGATTGGGAAACGGGCATGGTCAATGGCCTAAAGCCTCTCACCGACCAAGTCAGGGGATCGCTCTCCCGGAATGAGATATTGGAAGCTCATGCTTTCTATGAATCGTCGACCCAGCGCCAAACACCGGGAAAAATCTATTCGCAGCTGCTGGCGGTCGTCTACAAACGCCTCGCCGAGGAATGGTGCGTCGACGTCACCTGGGACGACTGCCTCGCCTATGGGCGTTCCGTCCAAGATTGGCCCGCATTCGAAGACAGCGCCGGTGCGCTCCAGTACCTAAAGCGCTATTTCAAGCTGGTCGTCCTCTCCAATGTCGACAACACCAGCTTCGCGTACAGTAACAAGAAACTGCAGATTGCCTTCGACGCAGTCTACACAGCGGAAGATGTGGGCTCCTATAAACCATCGCCGCGCGGCTTCGAATACATGCTCGAAAATCTCGGTCGCATGGGAATCGCGAAAGGCGATATCCTGCATACGGCAGAGAGCATGTTCCACGATCACGGCCCCGCTAATACTTTCGGGCTTGCCAATTGCTGGATATATCGCCGACATGACAAACAGGGTTTCGGAGCCACAATGAACCCGGGCGACATGCCGAACTATGACTGTGTTTTCAACAGCATGGCCGATCTTGTGAAGGCTCATCAGGCGGAACTCGAAGCTGGATAGGCAATAGCGACAGGATAATCGGGAAAATGACGACGACACCGAAACTGGACCGCATTGACCTCAAGATCCTTTCGGAACTCCAACAAAACGGCCGCATCACCAATGCGGCACTAGCAGATGCGGTGGGATTGTCGCAGAGCCCCTGCCTGCAGCGGGTCAAACGACTGGAATCGGCGGGCTATATTGCGGGATACGGCGCACGGATCGACATCAGCCGCCTCGCGGATGCGATCTACGTTTTCACCGAAGTCACCATCTCGGATCACCGACGCGAGGATTTTGAAATTTTCGAAGCCGGCATCGCGAAATTCCCCGAAGTCGTCGAATGCCACCTGATCAGCGGCGGCTATGATTATCTGCTTAAATTCGTGAACCGCAGCGT
>JABJCS010000042.1 GCA_018665505.1 Alphaproteobacteria bacterium | reverse complement strand
CGGGCAGCCGCTTCACCGTGCATTTCCAGAACGAGTTTTCCGTGGGATATCGTGGCGACGAACCCGTCGTCATGACCCCGGACCTGATCTGCGTCGTCGACAGTGTCAGCGGTGACGGCATCGGCACCGACGTAATCCGCTACGGCCAGCGGGTCAGCGTTTTGGCACTGCCGAGCCCACCGGTGTTCCTGACCCCGCAAGGCTTGGAGAATGTCGGCCCGCGCGCTTTCGGATTCGATCTGGAATTTCGCTCTGTCTTTCCGGGCGTGCCGTCATGAGTCGCATTGGCATCGATGTCGGCGGCACCAATACCGACGCGGTGATGCTCGACGGTGCGGATGTGCTCGGCGCGGTGAAGACGCCGACGACCGAGGACGTGACCGGCGGCATTCGGGCGGCGCTGCAAGCCTTGCTCGCGGAGCCGGACGTGTCGGCCAATGGCATTGAGGCGGTGATGATCGGCACCACGCATTTTGTTAACGCGGTGGTGCAGCGGCGCCATTTGAACCGCGCGGCGGCGTTACGCATTTGCCTGCCGTCCGGGGCCAGTTTGCGCCCGATGGTGGATTGGCCGGAAGACCTCGCGGCCTGCGCCAATGGGGGCGCCTATCTGGTCGCGGGCGGGCATGAATATGATGGCCGTCCGCTGGCACCCCTTGATGAGAAAGCCATTGCGGAGGCGGGACGGCGGATGCGCGCCGACGGTGTCGATGCGGCGGCGGTGACCTCGGTCTTCTCTCCGCTCACCGCTGAGCTTGAGGAACGCGCGGCGAAGATTCTGCGGAGCGAGCATCCGGACCTACGCGTGACGCTCTCCAGCCGCCTCGGCCGGATTGGCCTGTTGGAACGCGAGAACGTGACGCTGTTGAACGCAAGCCTCGCTGATCTCGCGACGCGGACCGTGTCCTCCTTCGAGCGCGCCCTGGCGGAGAGCGGAATTACCGCACCCCTCTATATCACTCAGAACGACGGTACGGTCGCCGCCGTCGACATAGCACGCCGCGAGCCCGTCTTCAGCTTTGCGTCGGGGCCCACCAACAGCATGCGGGGGGCGGCATTTCTCTCCGGGATAGATGACGCCATGGTCTTGGATATCGGCGGCACCACCAGCGATATCGGTTGCCTCGTCGCGGGCTTCCCGAGGGAGGCCAACAACGTCGTCGAGATCGGCGGCGTGCGCACCTTATTCCGCATGCCGGATCTGCTCTCGATCGGTATTGGCGGCGGCACCATCGTCGACCCCTCGACCTTGATGGTCGGGCCGCGCAGTGTGGGGCACCGGCTGATGGAGGAAGCCTTGGTCTTCGGCGGTGAGACGTTGACGCTGACCGATGTGGCGGTCGCCGCCGGGCGGGCCGATATCGGCGACCGCGACCGGGTGCGCGATCTCTCTGCCGCGACAGTGCGCAATGTGATGGCATGGGTCGAGAAACATCTGAGCGAGGCGGTGGATCGGATGAAAACCAGTGCGGCGGGAGAGCCGCTACTCGCGGTTGGCGGTGGGGCCATTTTGACGCCGGAGACGATGGCCGGAATTTCGGACATCCGCCACGTCCCCCACCATGGTGTTGCCAACGCGGTCGGTGCTGCGATGGCGCAAGTCAGCGGCGAAGTCGATCATGTCTTTCGCGACATGGATCGGGACGAACTTTTACGGCACGCCGAGGAGATGGCGCGCGCTCGAGCGGTCGCGGCCGGGGCCGATGCGGAGACCCTGAAGGTTGTCGATGTCGAAGACCTGCCGCTCGCCTATCTGCCGGGCAACGCGGTGCGTGCGCGGGTCCGCGTTGTCGGCGATATCGCGCGCGTCGGGGAGGGTGGCGATGGCGCCGATCCGACGCCTTAAATCCACACTCGCGGAGCCGGACGGTGCTCTGTCGTTGAACCGTGCGACCGTCGACGACAGCGATTTTGCCTTCGATATGAAGACGGCCGCGTTCCGCCCCTATGTGGAACAAAGCCTGGGCTGGGACGAAGTCGCGCAACGCCAACAGCATCAGCACAATTTCGCCCGTCATGATTACCGTGTCATTACCGTGGATGGAGCGGCGCGCGGAATTATGTCGCTGGCGGTCGCAAGCGGCTGCGTGAAGGTGAACCAACTATTCCTGGCGCCCGAATACCAGGGGGATGGGATCGGCGCACGCTGCATGGCATTGATCATCGCCGAGGCGGAGAGCCTTGGCCTGCCGGTTCGATTGCGGGTGATGAAGGTGAACCCACGCGCGAAGGCTTTCTACGAGCGGCTCGATTTCTCTGTGGTCAGCGAGGTTGAGACGCATTTTATGATGGAGCGCGCCCTCGCGTCCTGATCGCCAATCCGTTTGCGATGACGATCACGTCGCGCTCCAGGACACGGGTTTCGAAACGGATTGCTTCTCCATCGAACCACAGCTGCGTCGACAGTGTTTCGCCGGGATACACAGGGGCCCGGAAATCGGCGGCGAGGGTGCGCAGCCGATCCGCTCGGTAGTCGCAAGCCCCTTTCAGGATCGCATGGCAGATATGACCGAAGGTGCTCAGTCCGTGCATGATAGGTCCCGAAAAGCCTTCGGCCCGGGCGATCCGTGGGTCGATATGAATGGGCGCCCGGCCGCCCAATAGACGATAGATCAGGGCGGCCTGGGGCGATGTCGCTGTCTCGACCTCCTGTGACCTTGCCCCCAGAGTTGCCTCCGATTTGAAGTTAGGGTCTGTTTCCAATTGAAGGAGATAGACGATGAAGCGCAGTAGGTTCACGGAAGAGCAGATTATCGGGATATTGAAAGAGCATCAGGCAGGTTTGTCCGCG
>JABJCS010000423.1 GCA_018665505.1 Alphaproteobacteria bacterium | reverse complement strand
TTCCAGTTTTGCCGCCGAAAGGGCGTAGCGGCGGTCATGGCCAGGCCGGTCCTCTACGGATTGAATATGCGCGGCATGACGAGAGCGGTCGCTCCGGGGACTCAGACGATCCATAATACGGCAAATGTCTTCGACGACTTCTCGGTTCGAGCGGGTCTCGCCGCTGGCAATATTATAGGTCTCTCCGGGACGGCCATGGTCCAACACCGCCGTTAAGGCGCGGCAGTGGTCGAGGACATGCAGCCAATCTCGTTCTTGGCGTCCGTCGCCGTATATCGGCAAAGGCTCGCTTAGAAACGCTTTTGCGATCATCAACGGGATGAGCTTTTCTGGGAACTGATAGGGACCGTAATTGTTTGAGCAATTGGTGATCAGTGTCGGCAATCCGTAAGTATGGTTCCACGCGCGGACAAGATGATCCGCTGACGCTTTCGAAGCTGCGTATGGTGAGCTTGGGGCATAGGGGCTGTTTTCCGTCGCGGCGTCATTCTCGATGGAGCCGTATACTTCGTCAGTGGAGACATGGAGGAAACGAAACGCGTCCCTATCTAAATCCTGTGCAGTGTCGAGGTAGTTGCGCGCGGCTTCCAACAACACGAATACGCCGACGATATTGCTTTGTATGAACTCGGCCGGACCATCGATGGATCGATCCACATGAGACTCCGCCGCGAAATTAACGATAGCGCTGGGCCGGTGCTTAGCGATTAGCTGGGTGACAAGAGATTGGTCGGCAATCGATCCTTCGACGAAGGAATGGCGCGCATCGTCCATGACTGACGCAAGGTTCGCCAGATTTCCGGCATAAGTCAGCGCGTCCAAGGTGATGACAGACCTGCCGAGCGCGATGGCGTGGCGCACGAAATTCGATCCGATGAACCCGGCGGCGCCCGTTACGAGTAGCGTTCCTTCTGTCACGATTATCCTTTCCATTTCGGCAATGACGGGCGGCGGATGCGTCCGCGTTCCGACAGCTTACCTTTGGTGCGAGGGGAAGAAAATGTCCAGGCGGATGCGACGGTTGAAATTAGCGCTCGGTCCTTTCGGCTGGTGGATACTTACGTGCCGAAATAGAATTAAGATGGACCCAGAATTGAGTTTACATGACCAATTCGCAAATAACACAGAACCGAATGAAATCACAACCGGTCGACAAACTGGAAGCCATTACCGTCTTTGAGAGTGACGATTTGTCGATGTTGATTCTCGAGGCGGAGACAGGACGCATCGTGGACGCGAACGCGGCGGCGATACGTTTGTTCGACCTTCCGTCGGAGTACGGCGATCTCAACTTGTCGGCCTATTTAAGCCTAACGCGCGATCAATTTTACGATACGCTGCGGGAAGCCGAACGGCTTGGGTATCTGGAGTTTCGCGATCATCATGCCCCGTCGGCCTCGGGCCGCCGCGAGCTTCGGCTGCAAGGCGGTTTGTTGCGGTGGCGGGAGCATCGTTGCGTCTTTGTCATTGCCCATGACCTGACGGGGATGGAGATGGGCGTACATGTGGATGCGCCGCTCGATCCTCTTACCGGTTTGCCGAACAAGGCGCTCTACCGCGACCGGCTCGAACAAGCGTTGGCGCGTTCGCGGCGCTCCAAGGAAAGTTTTGCGGTTCTGTTTCTGGATCTCGACCATTTTAAGGATGTGAACGATACGTTCGGGCATCTGGCGGGTGACGAGTTGCTCAAGGCTTTTGCGGAACGCCTGCGCGGATTCGTCAGGGCGACGGATACGGTGGCGCGATTCGGCGGCGACGAATTCGTCGTCCTGGTGACGGGACTCCAGGATGCCTCGCATTCGGCCATCCTGGCGCAGAAGATTCTCCGGTCGCTCTCGACGCCGTTTCAGCTCGATGGGCACAAGGTTTCCGTTACGACGAGTATCGGCATCTCTCTCTATCATGCAGATCTGGATCGTGCCGACGATTATCTCGAACGCGCCGATAGGGCGCTCTATGTCGCGAAGGAAGAAGGCCGGAACACTTACCGCTTCCATACCGAGACCTTGGACGAGTTGTTCCGCAGTGA
>JABJCS010000422.1 GCA_018665505.1 Alphaproteobacteria bacterium | reverse complement strand
TCGCGGCGACGAAAGCGTCGCATTTCGGGCATTTAATCATCTCGCCGACATCCTTGATATCCGCCGGTTCGGGCTTTCGAGACGCCGCCAAGTCTTCCTTGCGGCGCTTCTCGAGCCTGCCAACGAATTTGAAACCATACCAGACGGCGGCAACAATAGCCGCCAACACGACGATTTTTGTAAGACTGAAACCGAGCATCGCCCGAACTTAGACGGGGACACGCGCCCGTACAAGCCAACCGGTTATAGGCCGAAGCGGCTCCAAAAGGCGCGATCCTCAAGGGCCGCAACCCCCTGATCGACGAGATCCGCTTGCCCGCCCAACAACCGCACCAACCCGAAGCGTTTGCGTTCACCTACTAAGCGTAAATTTACCTTCTCGCCGTATTTCTCCCGCATGACGGAACGCAAATCGCCGAGCCCGTCGATCAAGCCCAGCTCCTGCGACCGGCGGCCGGTCCAGAACTCCCCGCTGAACAGCATATCCTCGTTGGCGGTAAGTTTGGCGCCTCGGCGCTTTCGGACGTAGTCCTTGAACTGCTCGTGAATGTCTTCTTGAATTTCGCGCAATCGCTCCAGATCGTCCTCGACCTCGGGCACGAACGGATCGAGCATTCCTTTCTTCTCACCAGACGTGTGAACGCGGCGTTCGACACCGATCTTCTCGAGTAACTCCGTGAAACCGAACCCGGCGCTGACCACACCAATGGAGCCCACTATAGACGCCGGGTCCGCATAAATTTCCTCGGCAGCACAAGCCAGCCAATACCCACCAGAGGCCGCCACATCCTCGCAAAAAGCGTAGACAGGGATTTCCTTCTCTTCCGCCAACTGGCGAATGCGGCCCGCAAGCAAGGCGGACTGCACCGGCGATCCGCCGGGTGAATTGATCGCCAGTGCGACTGCCTTCAGCCGCGATAATTTGAAGACACGCTCGATCGACGATGCCTGTTCGGCGAGCGCCAAGCCCGTGCGCCGTCCCATGCCGGAGGAGCCGATGATTCCACTCAATCGCAAGACACCGACCGTTGGGGCACCGTCGAGAGCGTTGGCCAGTTTTTCACCAACAATGGGAACGCCGCGCAAGAATTCGATTTTGGAGGAAGTTTCAGTCATAGCCGACTACTTAGGTATTCCGGCGGCACAATCCAAGGGATGCTCGACTAGAGCTCTATCGGCGCACCATCCACCAAAATTTCGGACGCCATTTCCGTATAGCTTCCGTCGTCCTCGTGCAGCACCATGCCAGGACTGATTCGCATAGGCATCTTACTGCCTGCGCGGGCACGAACAATCACCCGCTTCGGGGACACTTCGCGCTTTGGCCAAAGTGGGAAAACCACGATTTCTCCGGCACGGCCATGCAATGCCGCTAATATCTCATCAAGCCGATCGGCTCGATGGATCATTGTCATTGCCCCCTTCGGAGTCACCATCCGCAGACAAAACTCGATCCAATCTAACAATCCAGCCTCACCCTCGACATGAGAGATCGCCTTCGCGTCGCCGATCCGAGGGTCGGCGCGATTTGCGGGTAAATACGGCGGATTCGCCATTACATGATCAAAACCACCTGAAGCGACGTCCGTAGGCGGATCCAGCAAATCGCCACACAAGAAGCGGACGTCATCCTGCAGACCGTTACGAGCACTATTCCCTATCGCGATTTCGCTGAGCGACGATTGCAATTCCAGGCCCATGACCTCTACCCCTGGCGAGCGCCAAGCATAACAAAGGGCGGCGGCGCCGACGCCTGTGCCGACGTCTAACACCCGCCCCCTTTCAAGTGCCGGGAGCGACGCTGCCAGCAACACGGGATCGATGGCAACCCGGTAGCCTTCGCTCGGCTGGGCCAAGGCGACCTGTCCGCCGAGAAGCGTGTCGACCGTGTTAGTTTCAGCCAAGTCCCGCTCGGCGGAGACGACCAGCTCCCGCGCGGCCTCGAAATCCTCGTCAATGACCATAATCCGACGTGGAATTGCTCCGATTTGTCCTTCCAGAATACTGGTGTGGCTATCCAACACCACGGCTTCTATTCCGCCACCCGAGAGGACCGATGTCAGCCAAGAGATCCGCACGGGGTCGTTGGTTCGCAGCAGTTCCTTCATACTTTCCTTCTATCCCGAGAGCATTCGACCTGACGGTCTTGACCGATTCGGGCCTTCATCTATGCTCCGTCCCATCTGGGACACAGTAAATCAAGAGAGTTCAAACCTTTGGGCATTGTCGTCAGCCTGGAAGAACCGCGCAAGGAAGGGTGGAAGCCCTCTCTTGATGCGATTGAAAAGATCGTTGCGGAGGACATGCATCGCGTCAATCGCTTGATCGTCGAGAAGATGGAAAGCCGCGCACCGCTGATCCCGCAATTGGCCGGGCATATCGTCGCCGCCGGCGGCAAACGATTGCGGCCGATGCTGACCTTGGCCGCCGCGCGCCTCTGCAACTACGAGGGCGACCGGCATATTACGTTGGCCACCTGCGTCGAGTTCATTCATACCGCGACGTTGTTGCATGATGACGTGGTCGATGAATCGATGCTGCGCCGTGGGCAAGAGAGCGCCAACGCGTTATGGGGAAATGAAGCCTCCGTCTTGGTCGGAGACTTTTTATTCTCCCGCGCGTTTCAGCTGATGGTGAGTGATGGTTCCCTCAAGGTCTTGAAAATTCTGAGCGATGCCTCCGCCGTCATCGCCGAAGGCGAAGTGCTGCAACTACTGACCACCAACGATACAGAGACCAGCGAAGAGGCGTATCTCGAAGTGATTCGCTCGAAGACTGCGAAATTGTTCGCGGCTGCCGCGCGCATCGGCGCCGTCGTCTCGGAGCGTCCAAAAGCCGAAGAAGAAGCGCTCGAGAGCTACGGTATGAATTTGGGTATCGCTTTCCAACTCGTCGACGACGCCCTCGACTATTCGGCCGATCAAGCGGCGCTCGGCAAAACCGTCGGCGATGACTTCCGCGAGGGAAAAATAAGTTTGCCGGTGGTGCTTGCGTGGCGTCGCGGCGAAGATGAAGAACGCACATTCTGGCGGCGCACCTTGGAGCGCCAGGAACAGGAAGACGGTGATTTAGAGCATGCGATTGCATTGATGGAAAAACGTGAAGCCCTTCGCGATACCATCGAGCGTGCCCGCCATTATGGCTCCATTGCCCGTGACGCTCTGGGTATTTTCCCTGACAGCGAAGCAAAAGCAGCAATGAGCGAAGCCATCGATTTCTCAATTGAACGGGCATTCTGATATAGCGAACCGCTATCAGGATTAACGTCCCGCGTTCCACACTCTTATGGTCGCGTATAATCGCAACAATCACTTTCACGGTATAGCGGAATACGAGATCGGTCATGGCGCAAGACACCGTGGATCTGTGCCAAGGAAGCCGAAACGATTCCACCCCGGATGAATTGCAGGATGAAGGTTCATAGATGTCCAACGTACCAATAACCGAATACGAAGATGCCAAACCGGAAGTACGGGCCGTATACGATGAAATTCTAGCGGCGCGCGGTCCGGGCCAGCTTTCCGATTTTTGGAAGACGCTCGCTTTCCATCCGCCCACTCTCCGTCGCAATTGGGAAAATGCAAAAGAGGCGCTTGCGCCCGGTGCGCTAGACGCTCTGACGAAGGAGATGCTGTATATCGCGGCTAGCGTGTCCGGCAACTGCGATTTCTGTACCAAGGCCCACATCGAGCTGGCTCAACGGCTCGGGATGACCGACGAAATGTTCGGCGAGCTCATGGCGATTGTTGCGCTCGCCAACGGTGCGAATAGCCTGGGCGCGGGGTACGGCGTCGAACCGGAGCGGGACAGCAGTTCTCCGTATGATGGGAGCGTTCGCTAATGGGGTGAGCCGGCTGCTCCCCTGAACCAGCAAGTTAGAGTCGAGTGATTAGACTTGCACACTGAAGGTGCAGTATCCCATGACAACGAAAGAAAGCGTTATCAAAGCAAGATTCAGCACAACTCGAACTGACGTCGATCGGCGGTGAGCGTCTGGCGTGTACCTTGGCTTAGCTCTGCCAAGCATATCTCCAGAGAAGCAACTCATCGATCCTGTTGATCGTATGGTCGGCGATATCGCACCTGTACGCAGCCGGTTAGGGTCATTGGATTTAATCTTGTTCTGAGTATACCCCGGTAGGACATGCATCTAAATCAGACGCGTAGTCCTTGGCGCTGATCTCGCGCCACCGCTGAAAGCGACTTCTGAAAGTCGCGTAGGTTGTGCACTGCACTTCTGAAACGAACAGGTTCAAAAGGAGATTTCATTGATGCAGGTAATAATCGCGTTGGCGGAAATCGTCTTCTGAAGCTGATCTGGTTGTCTTAGGCGCCGGTGCAGGTTTCCATCAATTCGAGGAAAGCCTCGGTAACGGCGATCTCGCATCCATCGCGGCCGCGCTCGCGGCATTCATGGTTCTGTCCGTCTGGATCTTCCCGGAGACGGCCGACTAAAAATCGCTGCTCTCTTTAAGAGAACTGGTCGAGGACTTGGCCAAGCGCACGACCGGCCTGAGTCTCGTTATTCCCGCGGTCGATTTGATCGGAGAGGTCCGCTTCTTGACGTTCCCGCGGAGTATCCACGGTCAGCGGATTTTCGAATTCGGGACGGGGCGTTTCACCTGCCACCGGTGCTGCGGTCTCTTGAGAGAGTCGCTGCTGTGCTTCCTCGCTAATATTAACCTCGTCCGGCGTACGGTTTGGCTGAACGTTGGGTGTCGGAATATTCTGCGGCGACGGTCGTACAAACGCCGCATCGATTTCCGCGGTCTCATCCGAGAGTTGCCGCAAGCGGGGAGAGTCCCCTTCCCGAGCAGCTTCCTCACGGCGAATACCAGGTCCAGAATCTTCCAGGATATCGTCTCGTTCCTGCTCGCGGAGACTGCTGTTGCCGTCACCTGTAATGGCCCCGGTTTCGCGCCCTTGTAGGATCGCCTGTTCTTGCGCGCGCTGTTGTTGCGCCAACAGGTCGCCGCCCTGCTGCTGGCGCTGCAGGGAGCTGACGAACGGATCGCCTCCGACGTTTCCAATGCCCCCGATATCGGACATTTGGCGCACTCCAAACCGGTTAAGGTATCTCTATACTAACATATGGGGAGGAAATTCGCGAATCCGAGATATTCCGCAATTTTCTAATACGTGGACCGCCCACCAGTAATATCGAAGACCGCGCCCGTCGAGAACGAACATTCCTCGGAACTGAGCCAGGCCACCAAGGCCGCAATTTCCTCGACCTCGACGAAACGACCCATCGGAATTTTCGAGAGCATATAGCCGATATGCTCCTCGGTCATCTGATCGAAAATTCGTGTCTTGGCAACGGCGGGCGTTACGCAATTGACCCGGATATCCGTCTCCGCGAGCTCTTTCCCGAGTGACTTGGTCAAGCCGATCACCCCGGCTTTGGCCGCGCTATATGCGGGCGCGTTGGGGTTGCCCTCCTTGCCGGCCACCGACGCGATGTTGACGACCCGGCCATATCCCACGGACCGCATGATCGGCACCACGGCACGGCAGCAATAGAACACGCCGTTCAAATCGATATCCAGAACCTGGAGCCAATCCTCGACCGGGTATTTCCAGGTCGGTACGTTCGGTCCGGAAATGCCCGCGTTATTCACCAATATGTCGATCCCACCCATCGCCGACACTGTCGTCTCCGCCGCCCTGGTAACCGCATCTGGATCGGTGACATCAAGTTGTTTCGAGTAGGCATTCTCGCCCATTTGGTCCGTGACATTGGCGGCCAAATCACCATCGGCATCCCACAGGCAAACTTTCGCCCCCTCGGCTAGAAATCGTTCTGCGATTGCACGCCCGATCCCTTGCGCGCCTCCGGTCACCACCGCGCAACGATTGCTCAATCTATTCTCATTCATCCAGAAAATTCTCCGTGCTCGTTCGCGGAACGTAAGCCGCGATTAAAGATGGTCGCGGATATTCGCGAATTGCCGCGGCGCAGCGTTGAATTGCGAAAGCCGGTCCCGATACGCCTCCGCATAGGTCGATCCCGTCGTGAAATCGTAGGCATACAGGAATACATGCGCGAGGTCGTAGGAAAAATAGACATCGTGCAAAATTGTCGCCGCCTTCAAGAATTGCGGCACCGTATACAAGTCCAACCTGGCAAAATCGCGCACGAAGACCGCGTCCGCCCATAGGAACTGGCTCATCGCGTCGGTCGGATCACCAGTCGACAGCGGTCGAAAATTACGCCCGGAGATATCAACAAGTTTATGAAGCACGAAACCTTGGCTGCACAGGAATGTTTGAATATCGCCGAACAACGGCTGTCCGCGATAGACCTCGACGAATTCAACCTCTGTCTCGATGACGACGGCCTGTGAGAGCTT
>JABJCS010000421.1 GCA_018665505.1 Alphaproteobacteria bacterium | reverse complement strand
CCCAGATTTACGGGTCCGGTCTCGCCTTCCGGCGATTCCATCAATCGGATCATTCCTTCAACTAAATCATCGACGTAACAGAACGACCGCGTTTGGCCGCCGTCCCCATAGACGGTGATGGGATCGCCGCGCAATGCCTGGACGATGAAGTTTGAAACCACCCGAACGTCATCCGGCATCATCCGTGGACCGTAGGTGCTGAAGATGCGCGCTATCTTAATCGGCAGCACATGTTGGCGATGGTAGTCGAAGAACAATGTTTCGGCGCAACGTTTGCCTTCGTCGTAGCAAGCACGGGGGCCGATCGGGTTGACGTTTCCTTGATAGTCTTCCGGTTGTGGATGCACGCTCGGGTCGCCGTAGATTTCGCTGGTCGACGCCTGCAACGCACGGACCTTTAAGCGCTTGGCAAGACCGAGAATATTGATCGCGCCATGCACGTTCGTTTTCGTCGTTTGAACCGGGTCGCGTTGGTAGTGAACGGGAGAAGCGGGGGAAGCCAAGTTATAGATTTCGTCCACCTCGATATAGAGCGGAAAGGTCACATCGTGGCGGATCAATTCGAAATACGCATCACCGAGCAAATGCGGGATGTTGGCCTTCGCGCCAGTATAGTAATTGTCGACGCAAACCACTTCATGGCCGCTCTCGATCAATCGCTCGCATAAATGCGAGCCGATGAATCCAGCACCGCCTGTTAACAAGGAGCGGGTCTTCCTGCCGCTTTGCTGCATTACTCTCTCCAAACGCAAAACTTCGCATATTCAGCAATATATAGCATGCTGTTGAGAAATTGGCCTAGGTATTGTGTCAGGCCGACGGACCGTGATATCTCGTAAACAGATGACGAAACGAATTGCGGTAACTGGTGGTGCCGGGTTTGTCGGCTCCAACCTCGCCTGCATGATCGCGCGGGAGCATCCGGGTTGCTCCGTGGTCGCCCTTGATAATCTGAAACGACGCGGCAGCGAACTAACACTTAGTCGACTAGCCGCCGCCGGCGTTGAGTTTCTGCACGGCGACGTCCGCATTGAAAGCGACTTGGCCGCCCTTGGCGCCGTCGATTGTCTGATCGAATGTTCAGCGGAGCCAAGTGTTCTGGCTGGGCAAGATGGGGCACCTGGATATGTGCTCGACACCAATCTCACCGGCGCGCTGAATTGCCTCGAGCATCTGCGCCGACAGGGTGGAGAGATGATTTTTCTCTCCTCAAGCCGAGTCTACTATATACCGGCGCTGACGAACTTGCCACTCGAGGAGCGGGGCGACCGCCTGGAAATCACCGAGGGTGCGGCCGGTCCCGGCTGGTCTGACGCGGGCATCGCCGAAAGTTTCAGTACCACCGGACCGCGCTCACTCTATGGCGCCACCAAACTCGCGGCGGAGCAATTCATCGAAGAATACCGCGCGGCCTACGAATTGCGAGCGGTCGTCTATCGGTGCGGGGTCCTGACGGGGCCGTGGCAAATGGGCAAGGTCGATCAAGGAGTCATCACTCTTTGGCTGGCGCGCCATCTCTTTGGCGGAACGCTCGCCTATATCGGCCACGGCGGAGACGGACGCCAAGTCCGCGATTTGCTGCACGTCGCGGATTTGTATGACTTGATCGCGCCGCGTTTGGATGGGATCGGAGCGGAAGATGGCCAGACCTATAATGTAGGCGGTGGCATGGCGAACAGTGTGTCACTTCGCGAATTGACGCGACATTGCGAAAGATTAACCGGCAACACGCTCGCCATCGATGCAGTTCCCGAAACGCGGGCGAACGACATCGGATATTATGTCACCGATAACGCGAAAGCGGAGACGCGGACCGGTTGGCGGCCGAAACGCACGCTCGAGGAAACACTTGAGGATATCCATCGCTGGCTGGTCGATAACCGCGCCCAGTTAGAGCCGATTCTAAAGGGCGACGGCACATGAGTGTCGCCATCGTCACCGGCTCGGCCGGCCTGGTAGGTGCGGCGGCGGTAAATCTATTCGCGACGCGCGGTCTCGATGTCGTCGGGATCGACAACGACATGCGGAAATCCTTTTTCGGCGACGCGGCGAGTACGGCGTGGAACCGCGACCTTATGTTGAAGACCGTCGCCAATTATCGCCACGAAGATATCGATATCCGGGATCAAGATAAGATCGGCGCGCTTTTCAAGGAATTCGGCGAGGATATCGCCGTTGTGATCCATACTGCCGCCCAGCCATCACACGATTGGGCAGCCAACGACCCGTTCACCGATTTCACGATCAACGCCAACGGCACATTGGTACTGCTTGAAGCTTTTCGGGAGCACTGTCCGAACGCCGTGTTCTTAAATATGAGCACCAACAAAGTGTACGGCGATGCGCCGAACGAGCTGCCCTTGATCGAGGGAGCAACCCGCTGGTCTCTGGCGCCCGACCATCGGTTCGCCGTCCATGGCATTGACGAGACAATGTCCATCGACGCATCGGTTCACAGCTTATTTGGCGTCTCAAAGGCGGCGGGCGACCTATTGGTGCAGGAATACGGCCGCAATTTTGGTTTCAAAACCGCTTGTTTTCGCGGCGGCTGCTTGACCGGGCCGGCGCATTCCGGAGCTCAATTACACGGTTTCCTCGCCTATCTTGCCCGATGCGCAGTGACCGATACGCCCTATACGATCTTCGGATATAAAGGCAAACAAGTGCGGGATAATTTGCACAGTGACGATCTCGCGCGGGCCTTCTGGTCTGTCTTCGAAGCGCCGCGAGCGGGCGAAATTTACAATATGGGCGGCGGCACCTACGCCAATTGCTCAGTTTTAGAAGCCATTGACCTGTGCGAGGATATCACCGGCGGACCAATGAACTGGAGCCTCGACGAGGAAAACCGCACAGGGGACCACATCTGGTATATCAGCGACCTCAGACGGTTCCAAATGCACTACCCGGAATGGGAACCGAAACACACAATGGAGACAATGACGCGGGAAATCATCGAAGCACTTCAATATCGCCTGCGATGAAGCGCCGCACTCTCTTTGAGAGAGAGTTATACATAACATACTGTAATTACCCGTAAAAATCTCCATTTCACAATTAAATGACAATAAAAATATGTCATCAATGTGTGATTTTTGTTGCGGAAAAAAATTAGGTGCTCTATGTTATCTGCTCTTTTTGAGCACAGGTGAAGCGAAGAAATGGCATCTCAGTCATCTAATTACAAAAAACCGACTTCCGATCGCAAGCATGAGAAAAAAGAGCGCAAATGCTTGATGTGCTCGACGAAATTTACGTCGAGCCATTACGGAGAACGTGTCTGTCAATCGTGCAAGAGCACTTCTGCATGGCGGGATAGCAGCCTCGCGGCTTGACGGCGTCCGTCTCCCAGAACACGAATATCATCAGTATTGGCGGCCTTTGCCGCCTTTACTATGTGTGGGCGTGCGGCTTGCCGGGTTTCGAGCAAGACCGTAAGTTTATTGTGTGAACGCACCAGACGCATCGCCGGAAGCCTTGCTCGCGCGGGCGATTGCCCTGCAGCGTGACGACAAGTATGGCGACGCGGAGATCGTAACTCGGATGGTCATAGAAAAATGGCCGGATTTACCGAACGCCCATTGCACGCACGGCGTGGCACTTTTTCATTTAAATCGTATCGAGGAAGCAGCGGACGCTTTCCGACGGGCTGCCGACCTTAAACCAGATTACGCTAACGCTTTGTGCAATCTGGGATCCGCGTTGCATCGCCTCGCGAAATACGGGGAAGCTGAGGACGCTTACCGTAAAGCCTTGGCGGCAAATCCAGACTACCCCCTTGCCCAAACCGGGCTCGCCGCCGCCTTGCAGGAGAACCGTAAACGCGGCGTTACGCTCGCGAAGATCAACATTTCCCTCGGCGCCAACCGAAAACCGACAGTCACGACGATCCAGAGTGGAGGAACTTTTGCCGAACGACGACGGCAAGAGGCGCAAGACGTCATCGACGCCTTTCGGAGTGCCGCCGAACAGGCGCCGAACGATGGCCTCGCGGCCGCGCAATTGTATTTCGAACGGCGGCACGCCTGCGATTGGGATGGACTCGACGAGACGGAGGAGCACCTCGAGGCCCTCACACAGGATGCGGTGGAACGTGGCATGGCGCCCGGCGAACATGCTTTCATACATATCGCCCGGGTAGAGGATGTGTCCGCAAACCTCCAGGTCGCGCGGCTTCACGCCGAGGGGATCTCCCGCAAGCTCGCGCGACGTGGCGCTAAACCCTATTCTCATGACACCGAACCCGCACCAAAGCAGCGAATGCGTCTCGGTTATCTCTCGGCGGATTTTCGAGATCACGCCATCGGTCATCTAATCGCGGGTCTTTTCGCCCATCACGACCGCGCAGGCTTTGAAGTCATAGCTTATTCCCATGGCGACAATGACGGCAGCTCCTTCCGGCAGCGTATCGTCGACACAGTGGACCGGTTCGTCGACCTGAGCGATCTCTCAGATGAGGAGTCGGCTCAGCAAATTCACGAAGATGACGTAGATATCCTGATCGACCTCAGCGGCCAGATTCGCGGCAATCGGTTGGAGATCATGGCCCTTAGACCAGCACCGATCCAGGTCGCCTATATCGGTTTCCCAGGATCGAACGGCGCCAGCTTCATCGATTATGTGTTTACGGACCGGACGGTATCGCCGCCGGATCACTTGGATCATTACAGCGAAGCCCCGGCATATTTACCGCACTGCTACTTGATCACGGACGACAACCAACCGATTTCCAACGCTCCCGTTTCCCGCGCTGGTCAAGGGCTGCCCGAGGATGCCGTCGTATTTTGCTCCTTCAATCAAGGATTCAAGATCACGCCGGATGTCTTTGATGCGTGGTGCGAAATCATGACAGCAGTGGACGGCAGCGTGTTGTGGCTCCTGGAGAAAAACCCCTTAGCGCAGTTCAACCTGCGCAAGGAAGCCGAAAGTCGCGGCGTCGAGGGCGAGCGTCTCTTATTTGCCGGTCGTGTACCGAAGCCGGAGCACATGGCGCGAACACGGCTCGCAGATCTCGCGCTCGACACGGGCACTTATACCGGCCATGTGACGACCTGCGATATGTTATGGGCCGGCCTTCCCGTGATCACGAGGCTTGGTAATCATTTCGCCTCAAGGGTCTCGGCTAGCGCGCTGCGGGCGGCAGGGCTACCGGAACTCATCACCGGGTCTTGGGCAGAATTTATCACTCTGGCGATCCGTATCGCGCAAGATTCAGACGCGCGGGTCAATCTGCGCCGACGCTTGGAAGATGCGCATGACAGCGCCCCCCTATTCGATACGGCACGGAGCGTTCACGCCCTTGAAAACGGGTTCCGCGAAATGTGGCGACTCCATTGCGCCGGGGAACAGACACAGCGCATCGATATCCCCGATACTTGATCGTCGCGCCGCTTCCCTTTCGTCCCGGCTGGGGTAAATCACCTAACAAGAATTTTGGTGAGCATAAGGGGGAGACATAGCAATGCCTGGTGTCTTGGACGGGATTAGGGTTTTGGATTTTGGTCGGTATATTGCGGGGCCATGGTGCGCGGCGCTCTTGGGCGATCTCGGCGCGGAAGTGATCCGGGTTGAAAAGGTCGACGGCGGAGAGGATAGGTTCAATTACGAGATGAGCGACCAGCCTGGCTCCGGCAGCATGTTCATGCAGTGTAACCGGAACAAGAAAGGCGTCACTCTCAACCCGACCAAACCCGAAGGGCGCGAAATACAAGACAAGTTGATCGCGACAGCGGACGTCGTCATCGCCAATATGCCACCCCGCGCCTTGCAAGGCCTCGGGCTCGATTACGACAGTCTAAAGGCGATTAAGCCCGACATTATCCTGGTCACCAACACCGCCTTTGGCACCGTCGGGCCTTATGCGAAAAAGGTCGGATTCGATTCCGTGGCACAGGCGATGAGCGGCAATATGATTATGAGTGGATCGCCGAACCAGCCGGCCAAATCCTTTGGTCCCTGGGTTGATTACGGCACCGCCGGCCTCTGCGCCTTCGGAACGATGGCGGCGATCATGCACCGTAACGCGACCGGCGAGGGCCAGGAGGTCCAAGGCGCTCTGTTGGCGACAGCACTGATGACCACCAACTCGATTATGACCGAAGAACACGTCACTCAGCGCGGTCGCGTGCCGACCGGCAATCGGGGCCAGGTCTCCGCACCCTCGGATCTGTTCGCGACCAAGGACGGGCATATCTACGTGATTTGTGCGGGCCAACCCATGTACGAGCGCTGGGCGTCACTGATGGGCGACAATCACTGGCTGACCGAAGAACGCTTCGCGACGGATGACGACCGAGCGGAGAACGGCGCCGAAATCAGCGCCCGCATGCAGATCTGGTGTGCTGACAAAACCACCAAAGAAGCCATGGATATTCTGGAAGAACATCGCATTCCAGTTGGGCCGGTCTATAACCTTCAGGAAGCGCTGAAGGACCCGCATATCCAGGAAAGTGGCATGCTGACTGAGGTCGCGTATCCCGGCATGGCCAAACCGGCGCCGATCACCTCGACACCGGTTAAATTGTCGAAAACACCCGGCGAAATTCGCCACCGCGCCCCTCAATTAAGTGAACATACGGATGACGTGCTGAGTGCGCTCGGCTACGACGCGGACACTTTGGCCGGGTTGCGCGAAAAGCGGATAATTTAGACGAGATAATGAATGACTTTCCGCCCGGTGCTATACTACGGCGGTACTGATAAGGAGAATATCAATGGAAATGGCGCTGTCGCATATCAAGGTCCTCGACCTTACCTCCAACCTTTCCGGCCCCTATTGCGCGATGTTACTCGCGGATCAGGGCGCCGACGTAATCAAAATTGAACGACCGGATGTCGGCGACGACATGCGCGTGACGCCCCCCTTCGTTGGCGACCAAAGTGCTCCTTTCATGATCTGGAACCGCAATAAGCGAAGCATGATTCTCGATCTCAAATCGCCGGAGGGTCTCGAGAACTTCAAGCGACTGGCCATGGATGCCGACGTTATCGTCGAGAATTTTAAACCGGGCACGGCGGATCGGATCGGTATCGGTTACGAGGCCATCAAGGCGATCAACCCACGCGTCGTATATTGCTCTATTTCGGGTTTCGGCCAAACCGGCCCCTATGCGCCGCGCGGCGGATTCGACCTCATTAGCCAATCAATGACGGGGCTCGCGGCTGTCACCGGACACGAAGACGAGGGACCGCACCGCTTACCGATCCCGATCACTGACCTTTGCGGCGGTATGAATGGCTGCATCGGTGTGTTAACGGCGCTGGCAGCACGGGAGCGCACGGGAGTCGGCCAACAAATCGATGTCTCGTTGTTCGAGTCGGGAATCGCGCTCGGCGTCTACGAGGCGGGGTACTATTTCGCGACCGGTGAGCAACCGCCCAAGCTCGGTCAAAAGCATCGTGGCAGCGCTCCCTACCAGATTTTCCCGACCCAGGACGGCCATTTCTGCATCGGTGCCGCATCGGAGCGGTTCTGGGCCAAGGTCTGCAAGGTACTTGGATGCGAGGAGCTAATCGACGATCCGCGCTTTAAAACGAAGAAAGACCGTGTCGCCAATAACGACGCACTCAGCGAAATTCTTGCCGGATTCTTCAAAACCAACACCAACCAGCACTGGTTCGATCTGATCAATGCGGAAGGGGTTCCTTGTGGTCCGGTGATGGATCACGTGCAGGTCTACAACGATCCGCAGACCCAGGCGCGCAAAATGGTGGAGGAAATCGACCATCCGAGTGCGGGCAAAACCAAGACCCTTGGCGTACACATTAAACTGTTGGGGACCCCCGGCGCGGTGCGACGCCCGGCCCCCATGCACGGTGAACACACGGACGAAATTCTCGCCGAGTTGGCCGAGAAACAAGCAGCAGAATAACAAAACGCCGCCACGCAAGATTGCGGTGCGGCGCTATTCGGTCTTTGGAAGGCGGCATCTCAAGAGAAGCCGCCTTTCCGCATTCTAGAACGGTCGATTCTTCCTATTCGGCGTAGCCTTCGAAGTAGTTCTCGTTGCCGAGATGGACGGTTAAAGCTTCCATCGCCGATTCTTCAAAATCGCTATATGCATTTGAATTATCGTCGAAATCCAAATCGTCGAGATCGTTCCAGTCGTCGTTGCGGTTCGGTTTATACGTGGTCATTTTCTGCTCCTCATAAGTGGCGTTCTGCCAACCTCCATGAGTACAGGAGCAAGTGGTGTGCCAAGTCACCACCATCCTGGCCTTCCCCCATTCAGGGGGAAGGGATAGGGAGGGGGAAAACCGAGCCTTAAACCGGGCGGTCGCCCTTCTCCACCTTTAGGACGCGACTGTCGACCGCCGGTAACATTTTGCCTGGATCGCGGGTAACGATGACGTCGATGACTGTTGGGCGATCACGCTCGGCATTGCCGGCCTTGATCGCGGCGGCGAGATCTTCCGGATCCTCGACACGGATACCTTGGCAACCGAACGCATCGGCAATCTTGGCATAATCCATCTCCACCAGGTCGCTCGATTGATACGCCCCATACATCGCGTGTTGTAGAGCCTTCACGTAACCCGAGGCCGCATTGTTGACTACTATAATTGTCACCGGTGCTTTCATCCGGATGGCACTTTCCAGTTCGCCAATCACCATGTTGAAGCCACCGTCGCCGGTCAGCGCCACCACGGGCAAAT
>JABJCS010000420.1 GCA_018665505.1 Alphaproteobacteria bacterium | reverse complement strand
TATGGGACGGAGACGATCCGGCCGGTGGATAAGATCGTCGGTCCCGGTAACGCCTATGTCGCGGCGGCGAAGCGCCGGGTGTTCGGCGTTGTCGGTATTGATTTAATTGCGGGGCCGTCTGAAATTCTGGTCGTCGCCGACGGGGAGAACGACCCGGATTGGATTGCAGTCGATCTATTGTCGCAAGCGGAACACGATACGGCCGCGCAATCGGTGTTGATAACCGATTCGTCCGAATTCGCTAATCTCGTCTCGGCGGCGGTAGACGCGCGCCTCACGACACTCCCGCGCGCTGAAATCGCAGCGGAAAGTTGGCGCGATCAAGGAGCGGTCATCGTCGTCGGATCGCTCGACGACACGGTGAAATTGGTCGATCGGATCGCGCCGGAACACTTGGAGTTAGCCGTCGACAATCCGGAAGCTTTAGCTGAGAAGATATCTCACGCCGGTGCTATTTTCCTCGGCCGTTATACGCCTGAAGCCATCGGTGACTATGTCGCGGGGCCAAACCACGTACTGCCGACATCGCGGAGCGCGCGATTTTCTTCGGGGCTGGGCGTGCCCGATTTTATGAAGCGGACCACAATGGTCACTTGCGACCGGGAAAGCTTGGGTCGTATCGGCCCCGCCGCCGTCGCATTGGCTGAAGCCGAAGGTTTGGACGCCCACGCGCTCTCTGTGGCGATCCGGCTCGATCCCTGATTTGGTAGGCCCGCCATGCCGGAGCACCAAATCGCGCAAATCTTTCTCGACGAGACGTCGATCATTCGGAGGAGTCCGGAAGTCGAACAGGAGCGCGCGGTAGCGATCTACGATTTGTTGGAATCGAATTATTTCGCACCCACTGGCGAACTGGAGGGGCCTTTCCACTTGCACCTTCGGGTCGAAGACCGCAGCAGATTGATTTTGGATATTCGAACGACCGAAGATGTATCTATGCGGGAGGTCTCGGTCCCGTTGGTTCCGTTGCGGCGTCTGATCCGCGATTATTTCCAGATATGCGAAAGTTATTACGATGCGATCAAGAAATTGACTCCGTCGCAAATCGAGACCGTCGATATGGCGCGGCGAGGCTTGCACGATGAAGGCTCCGATATCCTACTTGAGCGCTTGAAGGAGACGGTCGAGGTCGACTTCGATACGGCACGGCGGTTGTTTACGCTCGTCTGTGTCCTGCATATCCGGGGATGATGGGAATGTTGCGGGAAGCACAAGTCCATGAGTGACCTTCCCGGCGCGGTATTGTTTGCCTGTACAGAGAATGCTCTTCGATCCCCCATGGCGGAAAGCATTCTGAAGCATTTACAGGGGCATCGAATTTATGTCGATTCTGTGGGGGTGCGGTCCGGCGAAATCGACTCATTCGCCATCGAGGTATTGGATGAGATTGGGATCGATCTCTCACGCCATCGCTCGAAAAGTTTCGATGACTTGGAAGACGAATATTACGATCTGATCATTACACTGTCGCCGGAAGCCCAACACCGCGCCGTTGAGCTTACTCGGACCATGGCGGTGGAGCTGGAATTCTGGCATACGTTCGATCCGAGCATCGTGGAAGGCAGTCGTGATTCCTGCTTAGCTGCCTATCGCCAAGTTAGGGATCAACTAATGGCGCGCATTCGGGAACGGTTTCCGTCGTCGCCGCCGCTGGATACGTGACCTGGATTGATATGCAATACGAACCGAATGAATTCTAACCTTACATCTCGCTTGATATTGGCTTCCGCGTCTCCGAGGAGGCTTGAATTGCTCGCACAGATCGGAGTTACACCGAATGAGGTGCGGCCCGCCGATATCGATGAAACGCCGCTCGCACGAGAATTGCCCCGCCAGCATGCTGCTCGGCTGGCGCGCGGAAAAGCGCGTGAGATAGCCGGACACGAGACCGAAACTTGGATTCTCGGTGCCGATACGGTCGTTGGAGTCGGACGGCGCATTCTGCCGAAAGCAGAGGACGAAGCGACCGCGAAGCGATGTTTGGAATTGCTCTCTGGGCGCGCACATCGCGTCTTCGGTGGGGTGGCGATTATTTGTCCGGACGGTACGGTGAGCGAGCGATTGGTGGAGACCCGGGTTAAGTTTAAGCGCTTGGGCGAGCAAGAGATGCGGAATTATTTGGATTGCGGCGAATGGCAAGGAAAGGCCGGCGGATATGCGATCCAGGGCCGTGCTGCCGCCTTTGTCGCCGGGATAAACGGATCCTATTCGAACGTCGTCGGGTTGCCTCTCTATGAGACAGCTACTTTGTTGTCCGGATTGGGATGGGAGTGAGCGCAGTGACGGAAAATATACTTGTCGAAATATCGCCGGGAGAAACGCGGATGGCGTTTGTCGACGATCGCGACAAACTGCGCGAATTCATGATCGAAAGCATCTCCCGACCGCCACTCTTGGAAGGCGTGTATCGGGGACGCGTGATCAAAATCGAAAAAGGCATGGGTGCCGCTTTCATTGATATTGGCATTGGCGAGAACGCGTTCTTGAGCCGCGCGACCTCACTTCATGAGGGGGAGGCGATCATTGTCCAGATCGCTCGTGAGGCGGCCTCGGGAAAGACGCCGACCATCCGCCGGGAAATATCGATTTCCGGCAGTTATTTCGTCTATCGGCCTGGCGGTGAAGATGTTCGCTGGCCGCGATCACTGAAATCCGGCCGGCGCCGAGACGATTTGGAAGTCCGGATTGCAAGTTGGATCGAGGACGGTGAAGGCTGGACGATACGTACCCAGGCACAATATGCCGACGATACCGTGCTGTCGGCCGAAATGACGGCGCTGCGCGCCCGTTGGCGCGATGCCACCGAAAAGAAGTCCGATGTCCCCACCTGCCTTCTGCCGCCACCGTCCCTGGTTGAACGTACGCTCAGAGACCGCGTGGCATCGGAATCCATCATTTTGGTCGATGACCGTGGAGTCTATCTCGACCTGACGACGAGAATGAAGCGGCAACGGCCCGATATTGCGGCCAATATTCAATTTCACGATGAAGCGGAACCGATTTTCGAGTCCTATGGAATTGCCGATCAAATCGATGAATTGACTGACCGAACCGTTGATCTGCCAAGGGGCGCGCGATTGACCTTTGACTTTACAGAGGCGCTGACGGTCATTGATGTCGATTTGGGCTCGGCGGGCGCAAAGGGGCGTGTCGATGATGCCATTTTGGCGACGAATATGTCCGCCGCCGTGGAGATTGCCAGACAGATTCGGTTGCGGAATCTGGCCGGTTTGATAGTCGTCGATTTCATTACCATGCGCCGCCGCGAGCATAGACGTAAGCTGGTCGACGCGATGAAGCGGGAGTTAAAGGACTCGTCCGTCCCTGTCGATGTGCTTGGAATGACGGCTGCCTGTTTGATTGAAATTACCCGCCGGCGAGATGGTCCCGCGCTGCATGAATTGCTCACGCAGAGGGAAGCCGGGTCGGTACAACCATCAGGAGAAGTTCTGGCGTGCGACGCCCTTCGACAACTCTTGCGGACAAAAGGCGCTAGCGGGTTCCGTTTGATCGCGGCACCGCGATTAGCATCTTTGCTGCGCGGAGAGTTCGAATTGGCCTTCAGAGAAACTACGCGGCGATTGGGAGGAGCTCTGTCATTGATCGAGGACAATGACGAAGCGAGTTTTCGGATCGAGACTGAAAACCGGACAGGAACATGACAGCTAAGTGCCCTATATGTCGCAAAGCGAGTGTTAATCAGTATCAACCATTTTGCTCCAAGAGATGTGCTGATCTTGATCTTGGCAGTTGGCTCAATGGTAATTACCGATTGCCGAGTGACGAAGAGGTGAGTTTTGAGGAATTTGAGAGCGAATTGGCAAATGATGATGATCTTTTAGGAAAAATCAAATAAGCGTTACAACCTTAAAGTTATGTGTTAATCTTAACCCAACAGCGTTACGTTTTACCGGCGACGATTTATTTACGCATTTTCCCGCGACAGTCGGTTGTGTTAAACGTAGTCAATCTAATAGTTTCTAGCACCGACCTAGCGGTGCGATGAGGACAACATGGCAGTTACACCTAAGACAACAACAGAGACGAAGAAGCCCAGAGCAAAGCCACGCCGTCGTCGGCGCACGGTCTTGGAAGACGGCCCTCGGGAGATCGATGTCCATGTCGGGCAACGGGTCAGGCAACGCCGGGTGCTGTGCGGATTGAGTCAGACGGAACTGGCGAATGCCATTGGACTTACCTTCCAGCAGTTGCAGAAGTATGAACGTGGCATGAATCGGATTTCCGCCAGTAAGTTATGGCAGATTTCCCAGGTTTTGGATGTGCCGGTGCAATGGTTCTTCAAGGAATTCGCGGAGCCGAAAGACGAAGAAGACAAGCGGAAGGAATCCTTCCACATGAAGCGCGAAACGCTTGAGCTCGTGCGTAACTATGTGGCGGCACCCGCGGATGTGCAGCGGAAATTCCTTAGTCTCGTCAAAAGCATCGCGAATTCGGCTTCCTCCTAGAGGGTTCCAGGTCGAAATATCGATTAATTTCGATATGGCGCGATACGGGCGTGCCTTTCCGGTGGACAACCGGGATAAATTTTTCTATTAGTGCGCCCGCCCGTATGATGGCGCGTGTGCCCAGGTAGCTCAGTTGGTAGAGCACAGCACTGAAAATGCTGGTGTCGGCTGTTCAAATCAGCCCCTGGGCACCACCTTCTCTCTTAAGTAATCGACTGAATTGAACGACCCGGCATTCGCCGGGACGAGAGGAGGGTTTGGTGCGTCTAGCCATCATCAACGATTATCAAGAATTAGCGTTGAAAACTACGGATTGGGGACGGTTGCCGGACAGCATCGAAGTTGATGTCTTCCACGATCAACTCACCGACGGACAGGAAGCGGCGGCACGTTTGCAGCCCTACGATATTATCGTCACGGCTCGGGAAGAGACGAGGTTTGACCAGACGCTTATCAACTCCCTTCCAAACTTAAAATTACTCGTCTTTCACGGGGCGCGAAATGCGGCCCTCGACCTAACCACGTTGGACGCGCGGGGGGTGGCGGTATGTGGGACGGGCTATGGCTTTACAAACGGCACGGTGGAACTTGCTTGGGCGTTGGTCCTGGGGTTGGTGAAGCGCCTGCCGCAGGAGGACGCCGCCATCCGCGCGGGCGGATGGGGGGCGGGACTACCCTTCGGATTGACGGGTAAAACGCTCGGTGTTTTGGGACTCGGCACCTTGGGCACCGGTGTGGCGCGGGTTGGGCAAGCTCTTGATATGGACGTTGTTGCCTGGAGTCCGAATTTAACCGAGGAACGCTGTCGCGACGTCGGCGTCCGTAAAGTTGACAAGGAAGCGCTGTTTCGTAAATCGGACGTACTATCGATCCACGTTATCTTGAGCGAGCGCACCCGTGGACTGGTCTCTGCCGCCGATCTCGCGTCGATGAAATCGTCGGCCTACCTGATCAACACGTCGCGTGGTCCGATTGTCGATGAAGCGGCACTAGTTGCGGCTCTGGAGGCAGACCGCATCGCGGGGGCGGGACTAGACGTATTCGACATCGAACCTTTACCGGACACACACCCGTTCCGTCGACTGCCGAACGTACTTGTTACATCGCATATCGGTGGGCGCACCTACGAGAACTTCGCGGCCCGATACGGTGATTGCCTCGAAGACGTCCTTGCATGGCTCGATGGGAAGCCACTGCGTGTCGTGTCACCGGAATAGCCGACGATAGTTCCGAAATTACTTAGAACAGGTCGCCATAGACTGCGCCACGGTCGCCGCTGTCTGGACACCGGCTTGAGTCGCCAAATTCGTCATTGAAAACCCGCTACTGCTGGTCTGACCACTGATAAAGGAAGTGAGGGCGGCGGCCGGAATGGTCTGCACAACGTTCTTCAACGTGCAGGAGCAAACGCTGTCGCTAGCTCTCTTCTCGCCGGTACACCAGTCGAGGAATTGTTGCTGTTCGGCCTGGCTCAAAGCTTCCAGCGAACTCGCCGGGGCGGCAAGGAATCCAGCCGTGGCGAACGCCAGTACGGAGATGCTCTTGATCGCGGATTTTTTAAAATTCTTCATGCTTGGTTCCTCTATGCTTCTTCTCGTCTTGGCCGGCCAGGTTCTTTCTTTGTACGGATGCGGAAAGTTCCTTGCGCGGTCGCCAAGATTGTTTCACTGGCGATGTCGATAACTTGTGAATTTGCAAAATACACCGAGTTACCGGCCTTGGTAACCTCACCGATTGCGGCAACGCGCTGGGAATGGACGGCCGCTAGAAAATTCGTCGAGAGCGCGAGAGTCAATGTCTCAACCTGGCCGCGTTTACCATGGAGATGTGATAGAATCCCGGCAATATCGAGGAGCCCCATCAGGATGCCGCCATGTGTATAGGTGCCGCGCTGGCGATGGCGGGGCTGTACGTCCATTTCCAAACGGACGTAGCCGTCGCGCCATTCGGTCATCTTGTAGCCAAGCATTTCGTGGTAATGGCTGTCAGTGCCGTTCGTATAGTCGAGAAATTCGGTGCTCATGCGCTTGCTCACGGTTAATAGACCGCGAGGAACCTAACTGGCTTTATCCGCCTTGCAAGGCAAAATCGAACTTGTTCATGAGCACTGTACGGGATGCCGGAGGTGCGACCATTGTCGTCGATGAAAATGTCGCGAAATTGATGCGGCTGGCCAACTGTCATCACGCTTTCGAAAAGGGACGAATCGTATTTCGCGAAGATAGCGATACGCTCGCAAAGGTTCTGATCTATTTTGGCGATACTTCGGTATCCAGCCGATTTTAGCATGAATTCGGGTTAATTTCGCAATTTTGGCGAAATTCGGCCACTTCGGAATTGCAGTCATAATGTAAGCTTGGGTACAGTGCGAGCGATGAAACTGCGACCGATTATCGTATTGATCGCTGCGGCGTTGCTGTTCGGTGCGCCCGCGGCTTCGATGAACTTCACGCCTGCGGCGAAACAGTCGTTGAACTTCACCGTCTATCGAGATGACGCGCCCATCGGCTATCACAAGTTCGATTTCCGTCCAAGGGGCTATAAACTTGAGGTCGAAATCGATGTCGATCTCGAAATCAAGCTGTTGTTTGTCACCGCCTTTAAATTCACACACGTCGCGTCCGAAGTGTGGGAGAACGGTCGGCTGTTGCAGATGGAAAGCGAAACCGATGATGATGGCGACCCTTATAAGGTAAAGGTGCGGCGCCTTGGTGATGGGATGTTAGTGGAAGTGAACGGCGAGCGAAAATTGGCGCCCGGTGATATCCTGCCATTCAATCTGTGGAATCGGGCGATCCTGACCGAAGACAAGATTTTGCACCCCATCATGGGACGTGTACTGCCACTGAAAGTGATGCCATTGGGCAAGCGCGACATCGAGATCGGAGGTGGGGACTCCATTCCGGCCGAAGGTTTCAAGATCGATGGCGGTGGAGAGTTCCAACGCGAACTCTGGTACAGCCCGGACGGTCGTCTGGTTGAAGTCGGATTCGACGCGCCGAAGGACGGCTCCCGTATCTTGTATCGTTTGAACGGCAACGCGAGCAGTTAGCCCCGACCCTTTCGAAACGCGCGGTTCAGTACGATGGGGCTAACGACGGTGGTGACGACCGCCATGATGACGACCGCAGAGAAAAGATTCTCGACGATCAGTGAGGGTTGGCCATTCGTTTCGAACAAGCCGGCTTTCAGCGCAATCCCCGCGATCACCAATTCGACGGCACCACGGGGGCTCATACCCACACCGATAATACCAGAATCACGCGGTGAAAATCCGAAGGCGCGGGCTGCAATCCCGGCACCAACAATTTTACCGAAGAAGGCGACCAAGATCAGAACAGCGAGAAAGAGTGGTGCGCCACTCAAAGCGCTGATGTTTAAATTTAAGCCGATGGACGCAAAAAAGATCGGAGCGAGAAAGCCGAAAGTCATCGCGGAAATTGCATGTTTAACGCTGTTATAGCTTTGCGTATCAATGGTCTTGCGGCCGAAATAGAGACCCGCCATGAAAGCGCCGATGATAAAATGTAGTCCCAGTATTTCGGCGAAGACGGCAAAAGCGAAAGCGCCGATCAAGACAGCACTAATTTCCAGTGCCTCGGTCTTCAAATAACGCATCAGACGACCGCCGCGCGGGAAGACGTATAGTCCGAAGAATGCGGTAACGACAAAGAACAATCCGACTTTTCCGAAAAGGATCAAGAATTCTTCCAGGCCAGGCGTCGATCCCGCCGAAAGCAATGCGGTCAGCCAAGCGAGGAGCACGAGGCTGAGGATATCGTCGAAGATGGCCGCAGAGACGATTGTCTGGCCGATCGTCGTCTCCAACTGGCCGAGCTCCGCCAGGATCCGCACGGTCGCGGGTACGGCCGTGATCGCTAATGCGGTGCCAAGGAAAAGACATTGGGCGGTGTATAACTCGCTCTCGGGCAGGAAATACCATCCGAGTGCCAGGCCGAGACCGAGCGGCACGAGCATGCCGCCAATGGCGACAGCGAGCGCACCTGCCGAGTGTTCAAGTATTTTATGAGGCTGCATCTCGACGCCGGCAAAGAGCATTAGAAAGAACATGCCGAGATCGGTGATGGTTACGAAGACCTCGTTATCGCCAATATGAGAGAGCTGCGGGAAAAGTCCGGGAAGTTCGATCACGACAGCACCGAGCGCGACGCCGGCGATCAATTCTCCGACCAAGCCGGGTTGTCCCAGACGTTCCGCAACTTCACCGAGGCCGCGCGAAACGACCAAGAGGATGAGCAGAACGTAAAATAAATCCATTTAGCTCAAGCCTCGACGACGTCGCGGTCCCAGGTAATCATCAAAAATTCGGGAGGTTCGCAAACGGCTACTTGAAGGCCTTAAAGGTGATCATCGTGAAAGTATCTGCAACGCCATCCAAGGTTTGCACTTTCTCGGTGACGAAGTGCCCAATATCGGCATCTTTTGGAAGGTAAAATTTTGCGAGTAGATCGTATTGGCCGGAAATGGAATGGACCTCTGAAATCTCATCGACTTCATCCGCCAGCTTTTCCGCAACGGTGTAAGCCCGGCCCAGGGCGCATTTGATCATCACGAATATTGCTTGCATCGCTTTGGCCTTTCTAAGTTCCACCATCATTATAACCGCCGCTGTGGGCTTCGCTAGCGGTGGTATTTTTATTGTGCGCTTTCCGCAGCGAGGTTAGGTACTATCCAGCATCCGATCGGAGGGGTATGAGCGTGACGGAAATCGATAACGGTCTCAACACATGGCAGTTGATGACCAACCACAACAAGATGATCGAGCTGCAGAAAAAACTCTACGATGGTGAAGCGTTGCCGTCAGAAGCGCCCGTCGAGCTTGCGTTCTTTGGTAGCTCCGCGTTCAGGATTACATCGCCCGCCGGGATCAGTGTCATGTGCGACCCGTGGCGTAATTTTCCGACCCGCAAATGGGACTGGTATTTCAAGGATTTTCCGCGCGTCCCCGTCGACATCGGTGTCTCGACCCACGCCCATTTCGATCACGACGCACTGCATCGGCTGGACGCACATGTTTTAATCGACCGCTTGATCGGTACCTATACGTTCGGCGACGTGACCATTCGAGGAATCGCCGACAAACACGAGACTGATTCAAGTTCCGCGATCTATGACTTCAAGAAAATCATTCTCGACTTCGATGGGATCGACATCACACCACCGAACAATCCGCGCTCCTGGGACCATTGTCTGATCGTGATCGAGACCGGCGGCCTCCGCATCGTCGATTGGGGCGACAACCGGCATAACCCACCGGAAGAAGTCTGGGACATGCTGGGGGATATCGATATCGCGCTTCTACCGGTGGACGGCTCCCGCCATGTGATGGGCTTTCATCAAGTGGAGCATATCATCGAACGATTGAAGCCGAAGGTCGTCGTACCCCATCATTATTACATCTACAACGTCATTCAACGGCAAAGCACGTTGCAAACCGCCGATGCCTGGGTTGAGGAAAAGCTGGGCGCCGTTTGGCTCGACGGACCGAGGAAGACCTACACGCCGGAAGAGGTGAGCGGGCTCGACCGAGCCGTCCATTATTTCGGTGGTCATGTCGCCTTTGATGCCGAAGCATGGCGAAACAGCGAAGACTAATCCGATGAGCGTGCAGGAAGGCACTGTCCAAGCCAACGGGCACGCGCTTGAATATCATCGGCATTCCGGACAAAGCGAAGACTCTCCGACCATTGTGATGCTACATGAGGGGCTCGGCAGTGTGTCTACCTGGCGCGATTTCCCGGCATTGCTGGCCGCTCGCACCGGTGCCGCAGTGGTGGTGTATTCACGATATGGCTACGGGCGTTCGGCTGTCCGCCAGGAGGCTTTCGGTGCTGATTATATGCATATCGCGGCTTTGGCGGAACTGCCGGAACTCCTCTCAGCCTTGAAGATCGAACAGCCTATTTTGTTCGGCCATAGTGACGGTGCGTCGATTGCACTGATTTGCGGCGGTGCGCAGCCGACGAAAGTCAGAGGCATTATTGTTGAGGCACCGCATGTCTTCACTGAAGAGATCAGTGTGAACAGTATTGCGGCCATTCAAGAAAGCTATGAATCCTCGGATGCTTTGCGCAATCTGTTGTCACGCCATCACGCCGATCCGGATGCGAGTTTCTATGGCTGGAACGCCGTTTGGCAATTACCGGAATTCGAGAATTGGAATATCGAGGAATATCTTCCGAAAATTCAATGCCCAACTTTAGTCATCCAAGGTGCCGCCGATGAATACGGCACAATTGAGCAGGTGGACCGGATCGTGGCGGGCAATGGCGGGCCCGTGGAGCCGTTGATCATGGAGGACTGTGGGCATGCGCCACACCGGGATCAATTGGAAGCCGTTTTGGTGGCGAGCAAACGTTTCGTCGACACTCTATAAGCTTTGGCTCCCGACGGCTGAGCGCGATCAAAGGGTTACGCCGCTGTCTTGAATTTTTCCTGACCTGCTTTTGCGATTTCTGCCAAATGGCGGTGATCCGTCCCGCAGCATCCCCCCAAGATATTGATATGCGGAAAATCGCCCAGGATATGATCGTGTTGATGGCCAAGTTCTTGCGGGTTGCCGATATCCAATTCCTCGGCATTGTCCAATTCCTCATGACTGAGACAGGATGCGTTGGCGCGCAATCCACGCAGCCGGCCAAGCGAAGTGCCGCCGCGCTTTAGCGTATCCTGCAAGTGTGTCGGGTGCGCGCAATTAATCATGAAATAGGCGGCGGCCTCATTGGCGGCGATATCAACGGATGCGATAGCATCCCATAGAGATTGTCCGGTCGGTAAGTGTCCATCTGTTTCCACGGTAAAGGAAATGGCGGCCGGCATGTTGACCTTAGTGGCTGCGGAAATGATACCAATCGCTTCGTTCATATTCGTCGCCGTGATCGCCGTCACCATGTCCGCTCCGGCATCCGCAAAAGCTTCAATCTGCGGAGAATGATAGGTTTCAGCTTCAACGGGTGACATGATGTCGCCGGGGTCGTACCCGTCACCGCGTGGGCCGATACAGCCACTGACGACGATTGGAAGGCTGCCTTCATGGGCGTCGCGGACATCATGCATCAAAGTGATGGCGTCGCGGTTGGCATCTTCCAAAGTTGAAGCGCTGTAGCCCAATCGCCGACCCCAATCTGTATTCGCGCGCCAGGTGGGCGATTCGAGTATGAAGCCTGCACCCGCTTCCCGTGCGATATCGATATACGGATCGAAATACTCGCGCAGGCGTTGCCGGCCGTCTTTAGATTTCATTAAGTCGAATGCCGCGAAGTGCGGAAGATCGATGCCATCATGGAAGACGAGGGTTGTCTCCAACCCACCATCAGTGAGAAAAAAATCGCCATCGATTTGCGGAAGATAGTCACGGTATTTAGCCATTTTAATCCCTGTCGAGTCTTGAGAGTTATCGTTATCCCCAACGGAAACATCGTCTCCGGGTGAGTTTGGTCATTTTATTCGGATGCGGCTCAACGTCTGTGAGCATCGTCACAGCGATGAAAGTTATTTCGAGAGCTTTTCCCAACACCGGTTCGAGCGACATTCTATTTAGAAGATCAAACCAGACGTAATAATGGGAGCCGACAAATGTACAAATGGATCGACCATATCGTGGTGCGGGTAAAGGATTTGGAAGAGGGGCTTAAGGATTACGAAGGCAAGATGGGGATGAACCGGCGCGAAGAACCGAAGGAAATTCCCGAGCTCGGCATGAAGCGCGCGATCTTGCCGTTGGGCAATGATGGGCGGTTTATTGAGCTTTGCGAGCCGCTCGGCGAGGGCGCGGTCGGCAATGCGATGGCTAAGCACGGCGAGGGCCTTCATTTGGTGGCGCTGGGTGTCGACGATCTACAAGAGGCGGCGGCGGAGATGAAAGCCAACGGTGCGCGTTTGATCGAAGCGGGCAAAATGGTGTTCGTCCATCCCAAGGATGGCCACGGTGTGATGTATCAACTCATCGAGCGAAAGTAAGACGGGGCTTGCATGGTTGAGTTTTGGACGAACGCCCCGGCATCGCCCCGGGGGTTGATGCGGCTCGCGCGCAACTATGAGGAAAAGGGTTGGGATGGCGTCTATGTCGTCGATTCCCAAAACCTTTCCGGCGATCCGTATATCGCCTTGGCGATGGCGGCGACGGTGACTGAAAGCATCGGTCTCGGTACGGCGGTGACGAACTCCGTCACGCGCACGGCGGCGGCAACTGCGACGGCGGCCGCCAGCGTCAACCGTGTTGCCGACGGGCGGATGGTGCTGGGCATTGGGCGCGGCGATTCCGCTCTCGCTCATCTTGGCCGAGCGCCCGCTCGCGTCGGGCAGTTCGAAACCTATCTACGCCATCTGCAAACCTATTTGCGGGGCGATGCGGTTTCTTTCGACGAAATTGATATCCCGGATAACGTGGCACCGCCGGTGCAAGACCTCGGTCTTGCGGACTCACCGACGGAAAGCCGGATCGCTTGGATTGGCGGCACCCAGAAAGTACCGGTCGAGGTTGCGGCAACCGGTCCTCGAATTATTGAGATTGCCGCTCTCTTGGCGGACCGGGTCATGCTTACCGTCGGAGCGGATATCGAACGTCTCAAATGGGGCATCGAGTTGGGTCGGGAAGCGCGGCGCAAGGCCGGGCTCGATCCGGACGGGGTTGCCTTTGGCGCGTTCGTCAATTGCGCGGCGCATTCCGACGTGGCGGTGGCACGCGGTGTGGCCCGCGGCGGCCTGACCGTCTTTGCACGATTTTCCGTCATGCACGGGAAGACCCATGGCCCGCTGACGCCGGAGGCGGAGAGGGCGCTACAGACACTGCGCGACGCCTATGACATGAATGCGCATACCCATGGTGATTCCAATCAGGCGAAGACGCTAACCGACGATTTCATCGATCACTTCGGCGTCGTCGGCACACCTGAGCAATGTGTGGAGAAGCTAAAAGAAATTGCGGCGCTTGGTTTCGATAAGATATCTGTCGGTGGTAATCTCCGAATACATGAAACACCGGGCGGGCCGGAGTCGAAAGCGTTGCTGGAGCAAGAAGTGTTTCCGGCTTTAAGAAGGTAATTCGTCATGAATATAGAGAAACTTCGCCGCGATACGCCGGGCCTCTTAAATGTGGCGCATTTCAATAATGCGGGTGCGGCGTTGATGCCCACGCCGGTTTTGAATGCCCAAATTGATCATCTGAAACTCGAAGCTGCGATCGGCGGTTACGAAGCGGCAGCTGAGGCGACGGAACGATGCGAGGCGGTCTATACTTCGGTTGCCCGATTGATTGGCTCAAAGACCCAGGAAATCGCTCTGGTGGAGAATGCGACTGTCGCTTGGGATATGGCTTTCTATGCGCTGCCGTTCGCCAAGGGAGATCGAATACTGACGGCGGAAGCCGAATACGCCGCCAACTATATCGCCTATCTGCAAGTCGCGAAAAAGGTTGGTGCGGTCGTTGAGACAATTCCCTCGACGAATAGTGGTGAGGTCGATGTTGGCGCTCTAGAGAATATGATCGACGAGCGGGTCAAGCTGATCTCCATCACCCATATCCCGACAAACGGCGGCCTCGTTAATCCGGCGGCGGAAATCGGGGAAATTGCTAAAAAGCACGACATCACCTATTTGCTCGATGCGTGTCAGACCGTCGGCCACATGCCAGTCGACGTGGAAGAGATCGGCTGCGACATCCTATCGGCTACCGGTCGTAAGTATTTACGTGGCCCTCGAGGCACCGGCTTCTTGTATGTTCGCGGCGGGCTTCTGGAAACTTTGGAGCCGCCGATGCTTGATATGTTCTCGGCCGAATGGGTGGCGCCGGATCGTTTCGAGGTGCGACCTGATGCGCGTCGGTTCGAGAATTGGGAGAACAATTATGCCGCCCGCCTGGGAT
>JABJCS010000419.1 GCA_018665505.1 Alphaproteobacteria bacterium | reverse complement strand
TTCGGCGGCGGTTTTATCGGCCCCGATGGCAAGGAGTGCGGTTTGGACGATATGGGCGGCGTTGAGCCCGGCGTCGTTATACATCTCGAAGGGGGCGTCCTGATCCAGGAAGCGGTCCGGCAGATGCATCGGACGGATTTTCAGGCCGTCCTTGATAAGGTCGTTCTTCGCGAGGTGATCCAATACCTGGCTCGCGAATCCCCCGATCGAGGCTTCCTCGATGATCACCACCACTTCGTGTTCCTTGACCAAGCGTTCGACCAGTTCGGTATCCAGCGGCTTCGCAAAGCGCGCATCCGCCACCGTCGCCGGATAGCCGTGCGCGGCCAACTCGTCCGCTGCTTTCAAGGTTTCCTGTAAGCGTCCACCGAACGATAGCAGCGCGACCTTGGAGCCTTCCCTGAGCACACGTCCTTTACCGATGGTGAGAACCTCGCCTTGCTCCGGCATCTCCACACCGATGCCTTCGCCGCGCGGATATCGGAACGCCATCGGGCCTTCGTCATAAGCGACAGCGGTTGAGATCATATGCACCAGTTCCGCTTCGTCCCCCGCCGCCATCACAACCATGTTCGGCAGACAGCTGAGATACGTCACATCGAAAGCGCCCGCATGAGTTTGACCGTCCGCGCCCACCAGGCCCGCCCGGTCGATGGCGAAGCGCACCGGCAACTTCTGGATCGCCACGTCGTGCACAACCTGGTCATAGGCGCGCTGCAGGAAGGTCGAGTAGATCGCCGCGAACGGTTTGAACCCTTCCGCCGCCAAGCCCGCGCAGAACGTCACGCCGTGCTGCTCCGCGATGCCGACATCGAAGGCGCGGTCCGGATGCGCCTTCTCAAACAGGTCCAATCCCGTGCCGTCCGGCATTGCCGCCGTAATGGCAATGATTTTGTCGTCCTTGTCCGCTTCCTTGATCAAGCTGTTCGCGAACACCTTGGTGTAGGAGGGGGCGTTCGAGGTGCCCTTCTGTTGGGTTCCGGTAATCACGTCGAATTTGGAGACGCCGTGGTATTTGTCGGCACTGGTCTCCGCCGGCGCGTAGCCTTTGCCCTTCACGGTGACGCAATGCAGTAACACCGGGCCTGGAATATCCGAATCCCGCAAATTCTTCAGCACCGGGATCAGGTGCTCCATGTTGTGGCCGTCGATCGGGCCCATGTAATAGAAGCCCAATTCCTCGAACAAAGTGCCGCCGGTCACCATGCCGCGAGCGTATTCCTCGGCGCGCTTGGCCACCACTTCCATCGGATGGGGCAGTTTCTCGGCGATATCTTTGCCCAATTCCCTGAGCTTGCGGTACTCCTTCGACGACAAGAGGCGCGTCAAATAGTTGTTCAGCGCCCCCACCGGCGGCGCGATCGACATCTCGTTGTCGTTCAGGATCACGATCAGCTTCGAGCCCATCGCGCCTGCGTTGTTCATCGCCTCATAGGCCATGCCCGCGGTCATCGAGCCGTCGCCGATCACCGCGATCACATTGCGATCCTTCTCGTCCTTCAGGTCGCGGCCAACCGCGAAGCCCAATCCCGACGAAATGGACGTCGAGGAATGCGCCGCGCCGAACGGGTCGTACTCGCTCTCGGAGCGCTTGGTGAAACCCGACAATCCACCGCCTTGACGCAGCGTGTGGATACGGTCGCGCCGACCGGTCAGGATCTTGTGCGGATAACACTGATGCCCCACGTCCCAGATCAGGATGTCGCGCGGCGTTTTGAACACGTAATGGATCGCCGCCGTCAGCTCGACCACACCCAGGCCCGCGCCCAAATGACCACCGGTCTTCGAGACCGCGTCCACCGTCGCGTGACGAAGCTCGTCCGCCAACTGGCGCATCTCGCTCTCCGGCAGCTCGCGCAAATCAGACGGATACTCTATGCCGTCCAGTAATGGCGTCTTCGACTTGTTGTTGGTCACAGAATTTTCCTATTCTTCAATGTCATTGCCGTGCCGCAATGAGAATTATCTGTCGTATGATGCCGCCAATGAATGTCCCAAGGGATTATACTACTGATTCGGCACGGAATCGAAAACCCTGCATGCCGATAACTTGATGGTCCCTAGTGGATTAGTAGGTGCGTCCTTTCCATTGCCCGCCTCGCCGTCGCCAATGTCTGAGAGCGGAGTCAAATGTCATCAGGGTATACAGAACCCCAATAACTGGCAGGAAAAGCGCCAGGATCGCGGGTTGGCGGTAATAGGCGACAGTCGGCCAATAGGCGCAGGTCATGAGCATCCAAGCCAACAGGCCCAAGGAAGACGCCATCGCCGCCGAATGAAAGCCATAAGTTAGGAAAAGCGCGGGCCCCAGCAAATAGACGAGGCCCATGCCGAGGATAGCACCTGCCAGTTTCAACGGAGAATGGTCCAATTGCGTATAAGCCGTCCGGGCGACCATCTTCCAAATTTCGCCGATACCGGCATACGGGCGCACACTTCTGGCCTCATTCGCGAGCCCCAACCATATTCGGCCCTGCTTACCCTTTATGAGCGCCGCCAGTGCGCAGTCGTCGATCAGTCGGTCGTGGATGGCTTGGATGCCACCGCTACCCTCCAATGCGGAGCGGCGCACGAGCATGACACCACCGGCAGCCGCCGCGGCCTTCGATTGGTCGTTATTGACCGCGGGAAACGGATAGAGCTTTTGGAAGAAAAATACGAAAGCGGGCACCAGCAGCCGTTCCCAGAAGGATTGGCAGTGCAGGCGAACCATGAGCGAGACGAGGTCTCGGTGATCTCTCTCCGCTTTGAGTACGAGCTGCCGCAGCGCGTTTGCGGGATGCGCGATATCGGCATCTGTGAAGAGGAGATAGCGGTGCTCCGGGGCGAGTTCCGCCGCCTGTTTGACACCATGCGCCATGGCCGCGAGCTTGCCGGTCCAACCATGTGGCAACGGTGGTGCCTCGACAACGGTCAATTTGTCCGACGGCGCCGATCGGCGGGCCGCATCAGCGGTGCCGTCGTTTGAATGGTCGTCTACAAGAACGATCCGGAATTCGCCCGGATAATCCTGTGCTGCCAGTGAGTGCACGGTCTGTCCGATGACGTCGGCCTCGTCGCGCGCCGGGACGACAACGGCGACCGACGGCCAATCGCGTAATGCCTCTGTCGTATTGGCGAGCTTTTGATCGGCTCGCCAAAAATTGTCATGGAAAAGTATAAGCCAAAACCAGATGAGACAGCTTGCCGCCGCCAGGAAGATAAGCAAATCCGGCACGCCGATGGCTCGCTTTCTCGCTCAGACGCGGTAGACGTATTCTTTCGATGGGTCGCGTTCGATATTCGGCGGATAAGACTGTCGTTTGTCGCAATAATACTGATCGCGATGATCGCCTACGGACGCCGCATTGTATGTCACGTAGAGAATGCGGCGTTGAAAGTCGCTCATATTTGGTCCGGATCCGTGTGGGCAAAATGAATCGAAAAATACGACGTCTCCTGGCGCGGTCGGACAGGAGACCAACGGTTTGTCCGCCAGATCATCCTCGGTCATCGGCTTCCATTCCTCGCCGATCAATCCA
>JABJCS010000418.1 GCA_018665505.1 Alphaproteobacteria bacterium | reverse complement strand
TTGCGTTTTTCGGGTCGATTGATGGTGACGGTGGCGACGGCGCCGTCGCGTGTAAGCAGAATGGATTCGGTCATGGGACTTTCGCAGAATTTTACAGATGCGCGTTTCTACCACATCAAGGACGGAAATTTGTGTCGGAAATTTTTACAAACTGCGAAGAATGGAATCCTGAATCCTGCTTAACATATTGATAAATAATGATTCTGTTGTTGTGGCATGAAAATTGCATAGCTATTGGCAGATTTCAGTTTAGGCAGGAATGATCATGCTTTTTAAATCCCGCAAACGCCGGAAATCGGCCAGTATCCGCCGCAGCCGCGGGCAGGATGCCGACGCAACGACAATGATGAGCCGTGGCATCGTAACGCTGTCCATTTGCGTCGGGGCCAGCATGTGGGGCTACGCCATGGTCAATCTCGCGACGTAAACGCTTCTTTCCCCTCCAGAAAAGACGCGAAATTTTTAAAACGGCGTCCCAGCGTGAAAGCCGGGGCGCCGTTTTACATTCCACCTCACATCTAGTTGAATTGCGCGGAGTGTCCCGGGACCTCAAATCAGGGTTTACGAAACCGGTTTAAGCCTGCTTGTGCAAGCGCCGGTTAAGGGGTTGATCGCCAAAACGGAGGGACAGATGTCCACAAAGAATATTGTTAAAGCCGCCGCCGTCGCCGCTATTGCCGGGGCCGGTACGTTCGGCATCGCAAACGGGATGGCAGAGGCCAATTCGCCCAATGTTATCGAGCTGACACAGGTTGGCTGCCAGTTCATCGAATCCGAGAACGGGACCAATCACGGGTATATGCCGAAGAAAAAGGCCGATTGCGTTTCGATCAACGGCAAAACCGGCGACAAGCGCCTCGGAGCCGCCAAGGTTCTTGAACTCAAGTCCGGTACGTACACGTTCCGCGTGGTCAATAAGAATGTGCCTTACGAGCTCGGCTTCTGGCTGCGGTCAAAGGGATATGACTGGCGTAACCCGGTTCACAAGCTGACCAAGACAAGCGTGTCGGGCGGTGGACTGGTCGAGGGGTCGGCCAAGGATTATAAGGTCACCCTGAAGCCCGGCGAATATGTTTATTCCTGCCCGCTGAACACGACACCCGATTACAAGCTGGTGGTGAAGTAGACCGCTACCGTCAGCCGATTTCGGCGGCGAGGTTGCCGATCAGGTCTTCCATGTCGGCGGTCGCATTCAGGCGGCTCGCCACGGCGGAATGCGGGGTCAGCAGGGCCTTCGGGTAATTTTTAAGCGGGTCGTCGGCCGCCGACGGCTCTTCGTAATGAACATCCAGGGCAATGCCGCCAAGGCGTTCGCTCTCCAGCACATCCACAAGCGCGTCGCGGTCGATGATCGCGGCGCGCGATATGTTTATCAGAAACGCCCCATCTTTCATGCGAGCGAAGGCACCGGCATCGATCATGCCGCTTGTCCCATCGTTCAGTGGCAGGTGAATGCTGATGTAATCCGACCGTTCGATCAGCTCCTCGAACCCGCAATAGCGCGCACCCAGCGGATTTTCGATATCTTCCGGCAACCGGTTGCGCTGGTAATACAGGACATCGGCGCCGAACGCGTTCGCCCGAGACGCTACTTCGCGTCCAATCTCGCCAAGACCGAGACAGCCTACGGTCGACCCGAACAGGGTGCCCAGCCCATCGATCCGGCCCCAGTTGGCCGCCGCTGCGTGGCGCCGGTCGTGCATGCGCGGTTCGAAGCCGGCCTCGCGCAGACTCTCCTCGTCGATGCGGTGGTTCAACAGGCACAGTTTTTTGGCCATTGCGATCATCATCGCGAACGCGTGCTCCGCGACCGCAATATTCACCCGTCGCCGTAACGTATGGACGGCCACGCCGCGCCGGGCGCAGGCCTCAAGATCGATGTTCCGGGTATCGGTTCCGAATTTCTGCACCACTTTGAGTTTCGGCGCGGCGGAGAGTTCTTCGTCTCCCACCGCAAAGGACTCGCAAATGACCCCGTCGGCATCCCGGATCGCTTCGCGAAACGCGTTCTGGTCTTTGACCATCTCAAAGGTTGCCGGATACAGATTGGGGCTCGATGACCGTATCTGGTTTACCCAGCCGTCAAAATCCGGAACATCGACATGATAATAATCGGCGATTGCGGCGTATCGTTCAGGGTCCGTTTCGGGGTCCAGAATGACCTGGGACGCCCGAATTATGACGTCGTCTTCCGCGACGATTTTAGGCATGCGGTCGGTTCCGTTCAGGGGGTGAATTGTTCGTTGAGGATGCGGTCTTCGAGATTGTGTTCGGGATCGAACAGCAGGGAAAACGATTTGGCGTCGGATGCACGTACCGTCACCCGTTTGACGTCACGTACTTCAGTGTAATCACCCACCGCGCTGACCGGACGCTTGCGCGGTTCCAGCACATCAAGTGTGATTGAGGCCGTGTCTGACAAAAGCGCGCCGCGCCAGCGCCGCGGCCGGAAGGCACTTATCGGGGTCAGGGCCAGCAGATTCGCATCCAACGGCACGATCGGCCCGTGCGCCGACAGGTTATAGGCTGTGCTACCCGCCGGGGTCGCGACCAGTACACCGTCACAGATCAATTCAGGCAGGCGGACCTTTCGGTCGATCTTGATGCGCAATTTCGCGGCCTGACGGGTCTGGCGCAGAAGCGATATTTCGTTGATCGCGACCGATTTGGTCGCGTTGCCGTCAACATCCTGGACCGTCATTTCCAGCGGCCGCAATTGAACACGTTCGGCGTTGGCGAGGCGTTTGACCAGGCTCGTTTCCCGGTATTCGTTCATCAGAAAGCCGACCGTCCCCCGGTTCATTCCATAAATCGGAATATCAGTATCGAGCCACGCATGCAGTGTTTCCAGCATATGTCCGTCGCCACCGAGCGCGACGATGACATCCGCGTCCTGTGGCGCAACGTGGTCGTACTTCGCAGTCAGTTTGCGGTAGGCCTTTCGCGCCGGTTCCGAGGCGGCAGCGACAAAGGCGATTTTCGATACTTTCATAGGTGTCTGCCAATCAACTGGGGCGGCTTTGTTTCGTGTCCAATCGGTCCTGAGCGGGACCTGAGTGAGTATGGCGAGTATATCGTCCGCGTCGCGCGGCGCCAGACCGGACGATATACGCTCTAGCGTGCGCCGGCGGCGATCAGCGCCTTGACGATCGTGGCATTGCCTTCGCGCCGGGCATGGGCAAGAGCCGTCAGTCCATTGTCGTCGGGCAGATTCACATCCGCCCCCGCGCCAAT
>JABJCS010000417.1 GCA_018665505.1 Alphaproteobacteria bacterium | reverse complement strand
GTTTGCCGCATACAGCTCGATAGGAGCGATGTAATGAGCATGCAATCTCCGCTCGGCCGCGTCCGGGGTCTCGGCTCCGCCAAGAACGGCACCCATCACTGGTGGATGCAGCGGGTCACCGCCGTCGCCTTGATACCACTCTGCCTGTGGTTCGCCATCGCGATGATCAAAATGACCGGCGCAAGTCACGGCGACGCCATCGCCTGGGTACAGGCACCGTTCAATGCGATCATGCTGCTTTTGTTGATTGGCGCCACGTTCTATCACATGCAGCTTGGCCTGCAGGTTGTGATCGAAGATTACGTGCAAAGCGAAGGCGCTAAGGTCGTCCTGCTGATGGCACAAAAACTCGCGAGCTTCGCGCTCGCCGTCGCCGCCGGATTTGCGGTGCTCAAGATCGCGTTTGGAGGTTAGGGTAAGCATGGCGCAAGCATATACGATTATCGATCATGCCTATGATGTGGTGGTTGTCGGCGCTGGCGGCGCCGGACTTCGCGCGACCGTGGGTCTGGCAGAAGCAGGGCTGAAGACCGCGTGTATCAGTAAAGTTTTCCCCACACGCAGTCATACGGTGGCGGCGCAAGGCGGTGTTTCTGCATCGCTCGGCAATATGGGACCGGACGATTGGCGCTGGCACATGTACGACACCGTCAAGGGATCGGACTGGCTCGGCGATCAAGACTCAATCGAATACATGTGCCGCGAGGCGGTGCCCGCGATCATCGAGTTGGAGCATTACGGACTGCCCTTCAGCCGCACCGAAGACGGCAAGATTTATCAGCGTCCGTTCGGCGGCATGACGACGAATTACGGCGAAGGTATCGCTCAGCGCACATGTGCCGCGGCCGACCGCACCGGTCACGCCATGCTGCACACGCTCTACCAGCAATCGCTCAAGCATCAAGTCGAGTTCTTCATCGAATATTTCGCGACCGACCTGATCATGGACGACGAGGGGGCCTGCCGCGGCGTCGTGGCCTGGGACCTAGACGACGGCACGATCCATCGCTTTGCCGCAAAGAAAGTAATCCTGGCAACCGGCGGTTACGGCCGTGCCTATTTCTCCGCGACATCGGCCCATACCTGCACCGGCGACGGTGGCGGCATGGTGCTGCGCGCCGGACTGCCCATGCAAGACATGGAATTCGTACAATTCCATCCGACCGGCATTTACGGCTCCGGCGCGCTGATCACCGAAGGATCGCGCGGCGAGGGCGGGTATCTCACCAATTCCGAGGGTGAGCGGTTCATGGAGCGCTATGCGCCGTCGGCCAAGGACTTGGCGTCCCGCGACGTCGTCAGCCGGTCGATGACGGTTGAAATCCGCGAAGGCCGCGGCGTCGGTGGTGAAAACGATCACATCCACCTGCACTTGGAACACCTCGATCCGGCCGTGATCGAAGAGCGTCTGCCGGGCATCTCCGAGACGGCCCGCATTTTCGCCGGCGTCGATGTAAACAAAGAGCCTATCCCAGTCATACCGACCTGCCATTACAACATGGGTGGTATTCCAACCAACTATCAGGGCGACGTGCTGAATAAGGTCAACGGCGAAGAGACGGTTGTACCCGGACTAATGGCTATCGGCGAGGCGGCCTGTGTGTCGGTGCATGGGGCAAACCGCCTCGGCTCCAACTCGCTGCTCGATCTCGTTGTCTTCGGTCGCTCCGCCGCCAAACACTGTGCGGAAGTTGTAGACCCGAACGAGGCCATTCGCCCGATACCAGAAGGCGGCGAACAGAAATCCCTCGACCGGCTCGACAAATTACGTCACGCCAAGGGCGAAGTTCGAACGGCGGCGCTCCGCCTCGAGATGCAGCGCATCATGCAGAACAACTGCGCGGTGTTCCGCACCGGCGAGGTCTTGAGCGAAGGCGTCGAATTGATGCAAGCCGCCATTGATAAACGCGACAATCTACAGGTCACCGACAACACGATGATTTGGAACTCCGATCTCGTGGAGACGTTGGAGCTTCAAAATCTGCTCGACCAATCGATGGTCACCATCTCATCGGCGGCAAACCGCGAAGAATCTCGCGGCGCTCACGCCCGCGAGGACTTCCCCGACCGGAACGACGACGAGTGGATGAAACATACGCTGGCATGGGCCGATCACGGTGGTGACGTCAAAATCGATTACCGCCCCGTCGTGATGCAGACGCTCACCGATGATGTACAAGTCTTCCCGCCCAAGGCGCGGGTCTATTGAGGATACGATAGATGGTCGAATTCAACCTGCCCGCCAATTCCAAGATTACCAAGGGCCAGACCCACAATGCGCCCGAAGGTGCGACGCGGATCAAGAAGTTCAATGTCTATCGTTGGAGTGCCGACGACGGAAAAAATCCAAGCATAGATACGTTTGAGATCGATCTGGACAGTTGCGGGCCGATGGTTCTCGATGCGCTGATCAAGATCAAGAACGAAGTCGATTCTTCGGTGACGTTCCGGCGTTCTTGCCGGGAGGGCATCTGCGGATCGTGCGCGATGAATATCGACGGCATGAACACCCTCGCCTGCACCCGTTATATCGACGACAGTAAAGGCGATTGCACGATTCATCCGCTGCCGCATATGTCAGTGGTGAAAGACTTGGTGCCGGATCTGAAAAACGCCTACGCGCAGCTCTCCTCGATCGAGCCCTGGCTTAAATCGACCGAGAATCCGCCGGACCGCGAGCGCCTGCAGACACCGGAAGAGCGCAAGAAGATCGACGGTCTCTACGAATGTATCCTGTGCTATTCCTGCTCTACCAGTTGCCCGAGTTATTGGTGGAATTCCGAACGCTATCTCGGCCCGGCCGTCTTGTTGCAGGCCTACCGCTGGTTGGCGGATAGTCGGGACGATCACAAAGGCGAGCGGCTCGATAATCTGGAAGACCCATTCCGGCTCTATCGCTGCCATACCATCATGAACTGCACGGCAACCTGTCCGAAAGGCCTCAATCCGGCCAAGGCGATTGCCGAGATCAAGAAAATGATGGTGGAACGGCAAGGCTAAGCATTACACCAGAATTGGCCCTGCCGAGCGTGCCAGAATTGGCTCTTTGGCGGAGCCTTCCACGACTATAGAAGTTCGCCTCGCTCAACTTTCGACCGAGGAGATAGGCCATGTATGTGCCTAAGGACTTCGCCGTCACCGACCGGCAAACGCAAATCGACTTTATCCAAGCGACAGGTTGGGGCTACCTGACGGGAATCGTCGACGGCGCGCCGTTCGTCACCCATCTGCCGTTTCTGATCGAAGGCGAAGTCGGGAGCGAAATACTCGTCGCACATATGGCGCGCGCCAATCCTCATTGGGAAAGTTTTGCAAACGGGAAAGAGCAACTCGTCGTCTTCCCCGGCCCGCATGGCTATATCTCACCGAGTTGGTATGAGACGAAGAAGGCGGTGCCGACCTGGAATTACGCAGCGGCTCATGTCTATGGCATCCCGCAAATCGTTGACGATCCGGATGCGGTGTATGCGGGACAGAAGAAGTTAGTCGACCATCACGAGGCGCAATTCGACACACCGTGGGCGATGGAGAATGTCGAGACCGAGTTTATCGACGGCATGCTGCGCGCCATCGTCTGCTTCGAAATCCCGATTAAACGGATCGAATGCAAATTCAAGCTCAGCCAGAACCGGACGGCACAGGATAGAGCTAACGTCATCGACGCCTTATCCCGCTCGGAAAACTCGAGCGCACACGCTCTCGCAGCACTGATGCAGCGTTCTCGGAAGGACCCGTAAGGTAAGAACTTACGGCGCACTCATTCGTGGGGTATAAAGCTTCCAAATGCTCAACGCTGAAACGATCATAATGGCAACGATCATCAATGTTTCTTGCATGCCATAAGATTGAATCGCCGATTGCACGCCAAACCGTCCCAACATCGCAATGCCGTATAGTGAGGTAGACATAGCGGTAAAGATGGTCAATTCACCGATGGCACGAGACCTCAACAATCTCGCGAATTGATCACGACGGCGCAGATGCAACAGAATGTAAAAGAGGACAATACCCCCACAGCTCAGCAATACACCTTCGACAGCCAACATTGCTATTTCCTTCCAAGGATCGAGATACCGCCGACTACCGCTCTGCGGCTGACGCGTCGAACGCACTCATCCGATCATGAAGCACGAAACTTCTCATGCGACCGCCTGAATCGCATTTAGACTGTGGCTATGCGCTTTTCGGCGGTCGACCACCAGGGTAATAACCCCATGCGGCAATGTGCCGGTAGGGTGCCGTTCATCCATAACCGTCGTTTGCGGCTTGAAAGCCTAAGACACACAAGGAATACTTTGGCGGTAACGAGAGAAGGCGATGACGTTAATGCTCAGCGAAAATCAATTGAAGCAATTTGACGAAGAGGGATGGCTCTTCTTCGAGGATG
>JABJCS010000416.1 GCA_018665505.1 Alphaproteobacteria bacterium | reverse complement strand
TGATGGCGCACGATACCGCGTGTCAGGCTCAACATCAGGCCAATGGCGTGATCGGCCACGTCCGTCGTACCGTAATCCGGCACATTACAGGCGACGATGCCGCGTTTGCCCGCTTCCTCGATATCGATCACGTCGAAGCCAACACCCATTCGGATAACAATGCCGGCATTCCGGGCACGGTCCAGCATGGCGGTGTTGCAGGGCACCCGCCCCCAGACCATCAAACCATCGGCGGCTTCCCAGACATCGTTCGGAATGTCGTCGAGTGTATTCGCCTGACAGACGCGGACCTCGGCTCTATCGCCGACCACCGCCTGTTCGAATTCCGCCGCGCCGTCGAAGCGCGCATCGGGCATAAGCATGTTCAGAAACCCCTCCGTCAAAGATCGCCGAGAGCATCGAGTGATGCGGGCAAAGGGTCAAGGGTGAGACCGCCAATTAACGTCGGAAATTACTTCGGCGGCACGAAGGCGGCGTGGGTTCCGCCGTCGACGGGGATTACCGTGCCGGTGACATAGCCGGAGTCCTCGCTCAATAGGAAGCGGATGACGCGCACAATGTCTATCGGCTCCGCAACTCGGCCGACCGGTGAGGGCCCCGATGGCCGCCAATCTCCGGACTTGTCGGCGTTCTGCACCATTGGCGTGTCCACCGTTCCCGGCGCCACCGCATTGACCAGAATCCCGTCTTTGGCGCATTCAACTGCCATGACACGGGTCAATTGGCTGACCGCGATTTTCGACGCTCCATAGGCCCCACCCTCGATCTTGGGCCGTAAGGCGGAGACGGAAGACAGCATGACGATGCGCGCCAACTCGCCATCCTTCGCCGCCGCGCGCAGGAAGGGTATGGTCTCGCGAGCGGAGAGCCAAAGGCCTCGGACGTTGACATCAAAGACAAGGTCGAAGTCCTCGACCGACATTTCCGCGAGCGCGCCGAGCCGGATAACTCCAGCACTGGCGATCAGCGCGTTTATCTTACCTGTTTGATTGCCGATCTCCGCCATTGTGGTTTGCACGGCTTCGGCCGAGCGAATGTCGCACAGCACCGGGTGGAACCGCTCGTTCGCGAGTGTCGCCGCGGTCTTGTCGAGGCCGTCCTGCACGACGTCCAATCCGTAGACCGTCCAGTCGCGCGCTACGAGATCGCGGGCCGCCTCCTCACCGATTCCGGATGCCGCGCCTGTCACCACTGCAATTTTGCTCATTTCTTTCCCTCCTCGGATTGGGCCGATTACTTTCTAGGAGAAGTACGTTTCGCACTCGGGCGATCCAGTCGCCGACGTCGTTCCCAGATAAAATTGAGATAGGTGAATTATCGGATGAATGTGAAGAGGGAGTAGTCGGATGATTAAGCTCGGGCTCTATAGTTCCATCGCCAACCCGCCTCGTGGCGACAATATGGACCGCTGTGTGCAGGAAACCCTCGCGGAAGCCGAACTTGCGGAAGCTTGCGGATTTCATGGCTTCTTCTTTGGCGAACACCACCAGGACCAGGACGGGTTCCTGCCCTCGCCGCTCGTCGTCTGCAGTGCCGTTGCAGCGCGCACGAAGAAGATCCAGATCGGTACCTCCGTCCTGTTACTGCCGTTGCATCACCCCTTACGTATCGCCGAAGACGTGGCGACCCTGGAAGCGGTCTCTGGTGGGCGGGTCGCCCTTGGCGTGGGTATCGGCTGTCAGGACGCGGATCTCCGCGCGATGGGCATCGAAAAGAAGCACCGTGTCGGTCGCTTTGAGGAAGCAATCGAAATCCTCCGGAAAGCTTGGACTGGAGAGCCTTTCACTCATAAAGGACACCATTTCGATATCGAGAATGTTCGGGTGACCCCGAAGCCGATCCAACACCCTAATCCGCCGATTTGGATCGGCGCGTGGGTCCTGGCGGCTTTGGAGCGCGCTGGACGGCTCGGCGACGCGGTGGTCATGAGTCCGAGCTGGCCCTTGTCGGAGTCGGCGGCAGCCGCGGAGACCTATCGCAAGGCGGCGCTGGTGGCAGGGAACGAGCCGGAAATCGTCATGATGCGGGACGCTTGGGTCGCGGACAGCCTGGAGGACGCCGCCCGCGTCTACGGCCCCGAGGTCATG
>JABJCS010000041.1 GCA_018665505.1 Alphaproteobacteria bacterium | reverse complement strand
CGGGCTCGTCAATATGACGGCGTTGGCGGTGAACGAAGCCCAAGCTGCGGTTGCTGAGTAAAAAAGGACGGAGACAACGTGACGGATGTTCATGTACGCGATGCCGAGGATAGAGAGAGGCTAATTAGCCTTTACGGCATAACCGGCGAGCTTGTTCGCCGGGTACATGATGCATTGGGAGCAGGTCGTAGCGATGAGGCGGTGGCCCTGGTGGCCCCGCTTCACGCAGCCGATATGGCCGACCTGCTTGAACAACTGCCGGGTGCCGAGCGCGATTTCCTTGTTGAAAGTCTCGGCACCTCTCTAGAAGCCAAAACATATACCCATCTCGATGATGCGGTCCGCGAAGATATCATCGAAAATATCGATAACGCGGCGCTCGCCAATGTCGTTGTCGAGCTTGAACACGACGATGCCATCGATTTTATCGAGAGCTTGGAGGCGACGGATCAACAGGAAGTCCTGGAAGCGATGCCGGCGCAAGACCGGGTGTTGCTTGAGGACAGTCTGCGGTTTCCCGAAGAGAGCGCGGGTCGCCTCATGCGCCGTGATGTGGCGACGATCCCGTCTTATTGGAATGTCGGACAGACCATTGATTTCATGCGTTCTGATGCGGAATTGCCGAGCGAGTTTTATCTGCTGATGGTGGTTGGGCCCACATTGCAGCCGATTGGCGTTGTGCCTTTGAGCCGTCTCTTGCGGACCACCCGTCCTGTCGGCATAGCGGACATTATGGAAACTCAAATTCGTTCGATTCCGGCGCAAATGGACCAGGAGGAAGTCGCCTTCGTGTTCCGCCAATACGGTTTGGTCTCCGCGCCAGTGGTGGACGAGCATGGCCGCCTCATTGGCGTGATCGATGTCGACGATATCGTCAATGTCATCGATGAAGAGGCGGAAGAAGATCTGCTCAAATTGGCTGGTGTGCGTGAGGATGATTTTTACGACGCGGTGATCGATACGATCCGTTCGCGGTTCTCGTGGCTGCTCGTTAACCTGATGACAGCAATTCTGGCGTCGGTCGTGATAGGGCTTTTCGATGCGGCGATTGAAAAGGTCGTGGCACTCGCGGTGCTCATGCCGATTGTTGCGTCCATGGGCGGGAATGCCGGGACGCAGACACTAACGGTTGCGGTACGCGCCTTGGCGGTTAAGGAACTGACGACGGCAAACGCATTGAGGATCATCGGCAAGGAAACGTTGGTCGGTGGCATCAACGGAATTCTTTTTGCAATCGTGATCGGCGTGGTCGCGACACTATGGTTTGGAGAGCCGATAATCGGGGTTATTATCGGTGCGGCAATGATCATCAACTTATTGTTGGCGGGCGTCGCGGGGACCGTTATTCCGTTGGCATTGGACCGATGGGGTGTTGACCCTGCCGTCGGCTCGAGTGTCGTCTTAACGACGATCACGGACGTGGTTGGCTTTTTCGCCTTCCTTGGATTGGCTGCATGGATATTGCTATGACGAACGAGCTAGAGACGAACGAACCTGGAATTTTGGCGCTGTGGAACGATTGCGCGCCGGACGGTGAAGCCGAGTACGAGCGTTGGTATATGGGCCAGCATCTGCCCGAACGTGTGGGAGTGCCTGGCTTCCGGTTTGGCCGTCGTTATACGCGGGTCGATGGAGACCGGAAGTTTTTCACGTTTTATGAATTGGATGCGCCGGACGTTCTTTGGTCTCCTAAATATCTAGAGCGATTGGGAAATCCGACCGACTGGACTCAACGGGTAATGTTGGATTTTCGCAACACCGTCCGCACGGCATGCCGCAAAGCGGCTTCAGTTGGAACGGCGCTCGGCGGTCATGCGGTCACGTTTCGCTTCATGAGCCCGAACGCTCCGGGAGCGGATTTGGAAGACGCGGTTAAATCTGAACTTCTCCCGGCATTATTGGATTGCGACGGAATTTCTCAGGCACATCTTTGGATCGCCGCTGAAGAGCAGACACCTGCTAATACTGCCGAGACCGATTTGCGCGGGGAGGACGAGTTGATGTCTTGGGCCGTCATTGCTGAGACAACACGTGTTGAAGAGGCGATGGAGCTGACGCGTGACGCTGCGTTCTTGAAACGGCTTGGCGGGTTGGGTCCGACGAATGACCCAATT
>JABJCS010000040.1 GCA_018665505.1 Alphaproteobacteria bacterium | reverse complement strand
TTGTGCGGTTCAGCTTTGGTTGTTGGCTCCGGCCTCTATATCCTTCATCGGGAAACCCGCGCCAAACGCAGCTAGGAGATTTCAATGCCGACCGTCGACACCCCCACCGGCCCGATCGCGTATGACATCACGAGCATTGCCCCCGATTGGCGAGCACCGGAAGAAACGATCATTTTCCACCACGGCGTCGGAACGGACCGGGATATTTGGGCCGACTGGCTACCGATCCTCGCGACCGAATTCCGCTGCGTCCGCATCGACATGCGCGGCTGCGGCCAATCCACCGTGCCGCCCGCCGGTCACGATTGGACCATGGACGGCATGATGTCGGACCTGCTGGCGGTGGCGGACGCAGTTGAGGCGGAACGCTTCCATCTGATCGGCGAATCCGTCGGCGGGACGATCTCGCTTTACACCGCACTCCATGCGCCGGAGCGTCTGCACAGCGTCACCGCCCTCTCCACCGGTCATCGCGGCAGTTACATCAATCACGTCGGCAGTTGGCGCGAGATGGTCGAGAAAGAAGGATTCGGCGCCTGGACCAATCGGATGATGGAGCATCGTTTTTTCCCCGGCGCGGTCAGCGAAGAAACTTACGACTGGTTCGCGGAGACGCAGGCAAACTCAGACCCAGAGACGACGGTGGCGCTCGGCGAAATGTTGATGGCGCAGGACATATCGGGCGAACTAGAGAATATCCACACACCGGTCCTCCTCATCCATCCGGATTCAAGCCCCTTCCTGCCGGTCACCATGTCGGCGGAGATTCATTCTCTATTGCCGAATTCAGATATGATGGTCGTACCACACGCCAAGCACGCCATCGCCTGTAGTCACGCGACGGAAGGTGCGGTCGCATTCATGGATTTCGTTGTGGAGCGCGTGATTTAGGGAGAGATCAGATGGATTACCAAAACATCATCTACGAGAAGCAGGGTCCGATTGCCTACGTCACCTTGAATCGACCCGACAAGTTAAACGCACTATCCGACGATTTGCAGCTCGAAGTTCGGCACGCCCTGGAAGACGCAGGTTGGGAAGACGACACTATCCGGGTGATCGTGCTCAAGGCAGCGGGCCGGGCCTTCAGCGCCGGTTTCGACATCACAACCTCAGCCAAGGTGAATGCGGTCCAACGACGCGCGAAGTTCCTGAAGGGTAAGAGCTTCAGCGCGTCCGGATGGTGGGATGTGTTCTGGAACAATCCAAAACCGATTATCGCGCAAATCCACGGGTTTTGCATCGCGGGTGGCCTTGCGACCGCGACCTTCTGCGACCTGCGCATTTGTTCCGAGGACGCTAAATTCGGCGCGCCGGAGATTCGCACCGGCGGCCCCTACATTCCTGCCATTTGGCCATGGGTCATCGGCATGACGAAAGCCCGTGAACTGCTCTACACCGGTAACCTGATAGACGCGGCCGAAGCCAAACGCCTGGACCTCGTGAACGAGGTCGTCCCGCTCGACGAACTGGACGCTGCGGTAGAGCGCCAAGCGCTGACCATTGCCAAACTCCCCGCCGCGACCGTTGAGTACAATAAGAAGCTGATCAACTCGTCCTACGAATTGATGGGCGTGCGGCAAGTCATTGAGCGTTCGTTGGAACTCGAATCCATCGCACTCGCGAGCCGGGATTCCTCACCCGAGATCGATGAATTCAACACAATCCGTGAGAAAGACGGTCTGAAGGCCGCACTCAGCTGGAACGCGGAACGCTTCGTCAACGAAGATGCTTGGTTCAAGAAATCGCGCGATCACGGTTAAAGGCTCAGTACTGAATGTCGACTGATGACAAGCTCCTATACCTCAGCCGACCAGACATCAAATCACTTGGGCTAACAGCCACCGACACCGTGGCGCAGATCGAGCATCTGTGTCGCGAGCGCGATGCGGCACGCGCACTGAATGCGCCGAAAAGCCTCCTCCGACCGGTCGACGACGTGCTGTTTATGTCCACACTCGCGCTCTCCGAAGATCCGCCTTTCATGGCGGTGAAGGCGCTTGGCGCAAACGCCGCCAATGCCCATAAAGGGATGACAACGATCGGGTCGACCATCACCTTGTTCGACCGAGCGACCGCCTACCCAGTTGCGATCATGGATGGCGCCTGGATTACGGAGATACGGACGGCGGCGTTGAGCGCCGTCGCCGCGAGGCATTTCGCGCGCAAGGATTCCGAAACCATCGCCTTCATCGGCAGCGGTGCCCAGGCGCGTAGCCATCTCGACGCCTTCCTCGATTTCTGTCCGCTGCGCCACGTGCGCATTTTCGGCCGGGGTGAGGCCAATCGGAGACTGCTGGCGCAAAAGGCGGAGGCACTCGGCCTGACGGTGACTGATTGCGATGACCCGCGCAGTGCCATCGAGGATGCGGATATCATCGTCTCCTCGGTTCCCCTGGCCACAGGACTGAAACCGTTTCTGCAGACGGATTGGGTCAAGCCCGGCGCTTATGTGAACCTGCTCGATCTGGCGCGCACCTGGCGGCTGGAAACCCTAGACCAATTCGACCGAATAATCATCGAGGACGCGGCCCAAGAGGCCGAGATGGAGCGACAGATGATCCCGGCCTCGCTGATTGGCGAGGACCTCCTTGATCTGGTGACCGGGCGCATTCCCGGCCGAGAAGACGAAAGCGAAAGGATCGCCTTCATCTTTCGCGGCCTGGCTATCGGCGATCTGGCACTGGCCATCCTGGCGTACGAGCGCGCCCAGGAAACCGGTGTCGGGATTTACCTAGAGCGCTAAACCCGCTTTAGTTTTTCAGTCCGTAGAACTCCACCGCGTTATCGCAGGTGATCTTTTTGATCTGCGCTGCCGTCAGGCCCGCAAACTGCTCATCGATATACTTGTCGGATTCCGGCCAGATACCGTCCGTGTGCGGATAGTCGGATCCCCACATCAGGGAGTCTTCCGTCATCAAGCCGTTCTTGTTGATCAACCCCGGTCCGATCACGTCATACTGGAACGTGGCGCGGCACTGACGCTGCCAATATTCGGACGGCTTCAGCGGCATGAGGTCACGGAAGCGATCCTCGTACTCAAAATCCATGCGGTCGAGCGCGTAGGGGATCCAGCCGATCCCGCTCTCGCCAAGCGAAATCTTGATATTCGGATAGCGCTCCAACACACCCGCGCCAATCACCGCCGCGAGGATATTCACCAGGCCCATCTGGAACGCGGTGACACCGGTGAACAACGCCGCGCGGCGCACCTGACCGGACGCCTGCTCGCGCGCCTTCGGATCGGTCGTCGGGAACGTGTGGAAGTGGAGTGGTAACTGGACTTCGTCCACCGCCTTCCAGAGCGGATCCCAGCTCGGATGCCACATCGGGTCCATATCCCACGAGCATGACAGCTCCAACCCGCGCAGGCCCTTCTTGGCGACGCGGTAAATCTCCGCTACCGCGGCGTCTACATCGCCGTACGGCAGGCAGGCGAGGCCGATATGCCGATTCGGATAGTGGCTGCAGAAATCCACCAGCCAGTCATTATAAATACGGAACATCTCAATCGCTGCTTCCGGGTCCTGCATCTTCGAGGCGGAACCAAGAATGCCGAAAATGACTTCCGCATCAACGCCGTCGCGCTCCATCTCCTTGAGGCGCAGATGCGGGTCCGAGGGGCGTTGGATGCCTTGCTTACCGTCGGAGAACATGCCGGTCTCGGCCATCTTGTCGACACGCTGGTTTTGGCCCGGCACCAGTTTGACGCCACCCGGCCCAACACCATTCAACAGCCCGAAATTCGCGCCCTTGTTCGTCACCCATTGCGGGCCGTCCGGCCCGTCCGTGACATAGGGCATGCGGTCCTTCATCTCGGCGGAGGCTTCGGAGACAAACAACTCCGGCGGCATCCAAGGCATATCCAAATGGCAATCTGCGGAAACTCTACGGTAATCCATGGCTGATCAAAGCTCCTCGTCGTGAAAGCGGTCCAGTTTGTGAATCACGTAGGCAGAACGGTTCGATAATCAATCCAGGCGATCAGGGTGCTATCCCGCAGACAGCCGCAAGAATGGAGCGAACCACCTCCCTTTTCGCGGGAATCTCTCCGGCTAATCGTTGTCGTCGCGTTGGCGCGGATCCTTCCTCTTGCGAATCAAAAAACGGTAAGCAGCGAACACGACGCCCCCGAACGCCCACACCGCGGGTGCCCAAAACCGCTCTCCAAATATTGCCGCCAATATGACGCAAGCTAAGAAAAGGACGAGCATCCCGATTAACATTTTTGTCGCTAAGTACATTGCGCCGACTTCTCTCGTCTGTGTTTACCGAAGGTGATCGCCGAATATTTTGCTCTGATCGGGTTCGTTCTTCCCCTCGTAGAGCGGTTGGCCTTCCCGCACAACGATGGTTGTGGCGACCCATCAGCCTGCGAAACCTTTGGTGCCGGCTATGAGGCCATTTTATCGTGATCGTGGATTGAGGCGCGTATTGATTAGCTATCATCAGAGATCTAGCTAACGATCATATTCGGCCCTGGCCCATCGACATTCATGACGGTCTCGCCGGATCCCGTACGCACTACCATGAAGCGGACGTCTTCCTCGGCGTCGATGATTTGCGCGCGGTGTATGACGCCGCGCCTGAACAGGGCGATCTCACCCGGGCCGATCACAAACGACTTCTCGCCCTCTTCGCCCCAATCGACGCGGATTTGACCGGCGATCATATACATAATGCTGTCGTGGTCCGCGTGGTGGTGCCATTGGCTGGGAACATCGCGCGCGGTCACCCGCGTCACGCCGACCCAGAGGCCATCCGTCTCATACGCGGTCTGTCGGGGTTGGCCCGGTGTGTGAGGGCCTTCGGTGAAATCGGCTTCGCTGATATAGACGATGTCGTCGGGAAATAGGCTCTGGCTCATGTCTCTCTCCAAGCTGCGGGGCGGTGTTTTGCGAGTGGCGAATGATGCGATCCACGTAACGGCAAAATCGATCCCTCTTGAAGACCCAATCTCCGGATATGTGCAGAGCCAATCGGCGCAATCACTGCGCTATGGCGGCGAGCCGGACACGGCGGAGGCCACGCTCCCCGCGATGGATGCACGGTCGGACGTCGCACGCGGAAATTCTGCGCAGCATCGAGCCGGAATGCGCACCAGACCTGGTCGGCGATACGGATTGGTCCGCTTAATAGTTTTAGACGCTATAAGATAGAGGTGCGCCCGCTATTGCGAATTATGGGCTTGGGTCAGCAGAATTTCGATGCGGCTATTCTTGCTGTTCGCCGCAAACGTATGGCCCTCGTTCAATGGGCGGCTATCGGCGAATCCTTGCACCGACGCCCGCGCTTGGTCGACTTTGTGACGAGTCAGCAAATACTGCACGACCGCCGCGGCACGAGAGGCGGAAAAATCCCAATTCGAGGTGTATTTGCTATTCCGGACGGGCTCCGAATCCGTATGACCGGAGACCACGATACGGCCTTCAACGCCCGAGATAAATTGCCCAACCGCGTCTAACGTGTTTACAGCTTTTTCCGATAGACGGCCATCTTGAGGCGCAAAAAGCATACCGTCATCCAGAGTCACGACGACGCCGTCGACGGCCTGTGCGACCATTAACGCGCCGCTCTGAATTTCAGTCGCCAAGACCAATTCGAGCGCGTCCAAGGTTTGAAAAATCCATTCAAGATCATGATCTCCGAAATCGTCCCGCGGCGTATCCGACGTCTCCGGCATCGAGGTGCCCAATTGCAGCCGGGTAAAGGGAATGGAATCGCGTTCCGCATTAAACGCTTTGGCGATTGAGTCTGACTTCTTCGCGAAGCCATCTTCATCGAAATCCGCAAACGAAAGAATCAGAACGAACAACGCGACCAATAGCGCCATGAGATCGGCAAAGGTGACCATCCATCCGGGCGCGCCCTTTAAGAGTGACTTTTTCGCAGTTTGGCTGACCATCATCTGTCCTAAACCGCTTTCGCGATTGGCTGCTTAGCGCGCGCCGTATAGCTCTGTCCGCCGCCGGGTGGTGGGCGCTTCTCCGGCAGGAACGGCTCGAGCACTTCCTGCATCGTCGTGGAGGTCTGCAATTGCTGAATTTGGAACACGCACTCGATAATCAACGCGCGCAGGACCTTCGACTGCTCCGCCTTGGCCCCCAGCTTTTCGGCAATTGGCAAGGCGACTAGGTTTGCGATGAGCACTCCGTAAAGCGTGGTCAGAAGTGCGATGGCCATGGCGGGACCGATACTCGTCGGGTCGCTCATATTGCTCAGCATCTGGACCAATCCGACGAGTGTTCCGAACATACCGAATGCGGGCGCAGATTCGCCGATGGCGGTGAATATTTTCGCCCCAAGTTCTTCTTCTTGGATCGATTTCGCCATTTGTTGCGTGAGAATTTTGCGGATATAGGGGATGTCGCGGCCGTCGGCGCACAGTTGGACCCCTTGCTGGAAAAAAGAATTCCGTAGCTTAATACCATCGAGAGCAACCAACCCCTTTTCGCGGCCGATCTTGCTCAACTTGATCGCATCGCGGATATAATCGCGCGGACTGTCCTTCTCGTTCGTAAAGGCGGCTTTCAATCCCACCGGCAAGGCTATGAATATCCCCGACATCGGGAATTTGATCATCGTCGCCGCCAAGGTCCCGCCGACCACGATCAAAAATCCGGGCAGATTGAGGAAAATCCAAAAATCCGAGCCGGAAAGGATCGCCAGTGAGACGACCGTTAGACCGACGATAACCCCAACGATGGTTGCAAAATCCAACATCTAATATTCTTCCCGTAACAGGCATGTTGCAGCAGCTTGTCTAGCGCTCTCACCCTTCAATCGCAGTCTGGTGGAAAAGCAGCCGAAACAATATCGGGACATTCCCTATGCGACCCTCGGGTAAACCCTCGCTCGGTTGGTGATCTAAAGGCCGATTCCGCGTGACCCCGTTTCCTCCCCGGTCTAAGCATTGGCCATGAGACCGGCGATCTACATCAACGACCCCTGGCGGAACGAGTTCCGGGCCACGTCACGGCTTGCGGGGCCACTCGCGTTGACGCAATTGGCGCAATTCTCCCTGACTTTGACCGACACCGTGTTGATCGGGCGGCTCGGCGGCGATGCGCTGGCAGCGGTTGGGTTGGGCTCGACCCTCTATATCGTCGTCTACCTACTGAGCATGGGTATTCTGGCGGCCGTCCCCCCATTGGCGGCGCAGGCGCATGGTGCCCGAAACCCACGTCTCATGCGGCGCACCATCCGCCAAGGACTCTGGGTCGCGACCCTGCTCGGGTTATTGTCGATTTTGGCGCTGTGGCCGGCGGAGAAAATCTTTCTCTTGCTCGGGCAATCGCAGGATATCGCCATCGTCTCTCAGGAATACGTCCGCGCCGCGGTTTGGGGCATTTTGCCGGGCCTCTGCGTGATCGCCATGCGGGGGTTCATCGCCGTCATGGAACGCCCGAGCTTCATCCTGGCCGTGACGTGCACGGGCTTCCTCGTCAACGGCCTCGCCGATTATGCGTTGATTTTCGGCGTATGGGGATTCCCTAAACTCGGCGTCATGGGCGTTGGTATCGCGACGACGGTTACAAACCTGGTGATGTGCGCGGCGATCATGTTGATCGCATCGAAGGCCAATCGATTACGGCGCTACCGTGTTCTCGGTCGATTTTGGCGACCTGACTGGTCGGTTTTTCGGGATATCTTCCGGGTCGGAACCCCAATCACCGCAATGATCATGATGGAGCATATGCTTTTCGCGTCCGCCACCTTCATGATGGGGAATTTAGGCACCGCGGAAATCGCGGCGCATACCATCGCACTCAATCTCGCGGCCACCAGCTTCATGGTGCCGCTCGGCATTGGGCAGGCGGCCGTCATTCGCGTGGGGCTCGCCGTTGGCCGAAAAGACACGGAAGGGGTGCGGCGCGCCGGTTGGATGGCGATCGGGATCGGCTTTCTGTTCATGTTCTTTCCGGCACTGCTCTTCGCCTTATCGCCACAATTCCTGATTGGATTGTTTATCGACCTGGATGTGCCAGAAAATGCCTCGGTGGTAAGCTTGGGCATGTCCTTTTTGTTGATCGCCGCCTTTTTCCAATTGTCAGACGGCATTCAATGTATCGCCGCGCATGTTCTGCGGGGATTGAGGGACACGCGTTTTCCCATGATGATCGCCGGGGTGTCCTACCTAGTCATTGGCTTCCCCGCGGCGTTTTACATGGCGTTCGAAACCCCGATACGCGGTGATGGTGTCTGGTGGGGATTGCTCATCGCGCTTGGAATTGTCGCACTCTTGCTGACGCTCCGGTTCCACCGGCTGACCAAGGTTGCCGCCCGATGAACGGTGGCGCAAAACGAATACGCGCCGATAAGGCGCTGGTCGATCTCGGTCTGGCGGACAGCCGCACCCGGGCGCAAGCGCTGATCATGGCCGGCACCGTGTATATCGGCGAGCAACGTATTGATAAATCAGGCGATCTTGTCGCCAGCGATGCTAACATCACGGTTCGTGGCGGCGATCATCCCTGGGTGTCGCGGGGTGGCATGAAGCTCGACCACGGGCTCGATCATTTCGAAGTCGATCCGACGAACTGCATATGTATCGATGTCGGTGCATCGACTGGTGGATTCACCGACGTGCTTCTACAAAACGGCGCGGCCAAGGTCTATGCGGTCGATGTCGGAAAAGGCCAGTTGGATTGGAAGCTACGTCAGGACGACCGCGTCGTTGTGCTGGAAAGCACTAATGCTCGCTATCTGACAGTCGAACACATCCCGGAGGACGTCGACATCGTGGTTTGCGACGCCAGTTTCATCGGCTTGGAGAAAGTGCTCCCCGCCCCCCTCGCCCGGGCGAAACCGTCGGCCACGCTGATCGCTTTGATCAAGCCGCAATTCCAGGCCGGTCGTAAAGACGTTGGCAAAGGCGGTGTCGTCCGCGATCCAGACGTCCACTCACGGGTCTGCCGCGAGGTGGAAGACTGGTTGGCTGAGATCGGTTGGGCAGTTCTCGGTATCTCCGAGAGTCCCATCAAGGGACCCAAGGGGAATACCGAGTTCTTGATCGCCGCGTGCCGGAAGGAAACCTCTTAGGTTTTAGCTTCGAGCAAACGAACGGCACATTCGCGGGCGACGCCCCGAACGGCGGAATCACTACCCGGCATATTGGCCAGACCTTCGGATGTCAGGAATTCTTCCCGCTTCCAAGTTCCAAGCCCACGCAGTGCTTCCAGTTTACCTACGCTATCCGCTTGGTTGTTGAACTGATGCATGCAGATAGAAACAAGTTGATCCTTGACGGCAGCTTCCGACATTGCGGTTGCTTGGCCATTCGCGCCACCGCTGGTGACCAGCCATCCCATGCTGAGACCGACGATTACCATCAGTATAGCACCAACAACGCCACCCAAGGCGAATAGTTTTACTTTCGAGTTAAGCATAGAAAGAACTCCAGTATTGTATTAATATTAATTTTTATTTTATTTCATAAAATATGATCAAAGTATTACTTGAGGAGCATATAGAAAAATGCCAGTAACAACACTGACATTCCCTTGCATAAAGAACCTTCGCGCGAAGCGTTGCAAGATAATTCGGCGGGTTT
>JABJCS010000415.1 GCA_018665505.1 Alphaproteobacteria bacterium | reverse complement strand
CTCTGATCTCCTTCTCCATGAAGACCAGCAGACTACAAATCGTAGCTTACGTCAGTGTCCGAATTCCGGGGAGTAGCTCAAGTTTTCTCTTTTCGCAAGAGGATTAACCGTCACGTCGAGAGTTTCAGTATTAGCCTCGGCGCCGTTCGTGATTTTGTTGGATTCAACTTAACATATCCGGAGGCTAAATTTTGTCACTGCCGATTTCTACCACACGATTCTTGAATTCAGTCCGGACTCTACCAATATATTGAAACCATTAGAAAAACGCGCTTGATCCATCTGTATAGTGAAGCGTTAGTAAGTGATTAACATTTGTCGTTAATCATGAGAGGGTTATCGGCAGTAAATTGAATCGTAAGGCCCATATGTACGATCTAGCCGACCTTGAGATTAAGACCTCGACATACGATTGGTGTGTGAAAGCATTTTCCGTACTCGAGAGTCGGCTTGGACTGAATATTAAGTTTCATCATGAAGATGGGCGTGCGGAAGACGGACAGATTTTTCTGTTCAATCACTTCGCCCGCTTCGAGACCATCATCCCTCCCTACTTGCTACACAAGGAGACCGGTGCCTATTGCCGGAGCGTGGCGACGAAAGATTTGTTCGCGGGAGGCGGCGGCCTTAGCCGTTTCCTGATGAATGTGGGTGCAGTTCCGAATGACCTTCCGGGGTTACTGCCGTTTCTCGCGGCAGAGACATTGCGCGGCCGCAAAGTGATCGTCTTTCCTGAAGGCGGCATGGTGAAGGATCGCCGCACGGTCGATCACAAGGGACAATACGGCATCTATTCGCGCACCGCTGGAATGTGGCGCAAGCATCATGCGGGCGCTGCCGTCATTGCTTTGGTTTTGGAAATCTTAAAATCGCGAATACTTTCCGTCCAAAAATCCGGCAATCAACCGCGGCTTGAGCGGTGGGTAAAATCGCTTGGAATGGAAAATGTCGACGCCTTGCTGGAAGCTGCCGCGAAGCCGACACGGATTGTCCCCGCTAATATCACCTTCTACCCGATCCGAATTTCGGACAATGTACTGAGGCGCGGTGTCGACTTTTTCGTTGAGAAATTGGGCAAACAAGTCGAGGAGGAATTACTGATCGAAGGGAATATCCTGTTGAAGAACACGGATATGGATATTCGCTTCGGCGCGCCGATCGCGCCGCAAAGGTTTGAGCGTTGGTGGGAAGAGAAGGCGATTGACGTTTTATTCGAGAGGATAGATTCACTCGACGATCTTTTCTCTCTCAACAAGGATTCCGGAAAGTGGATCGAGCGTTTCGTCTCGACAATTTTGCAACGTAAGACCTCGCGGTTGCGTGATACCTATATGCGCGAAATATACGATGAGATAACGGTGAATTTAGCGCATTTGGCCTCCTCGCTGATCCTGGCATATGTGGATCGCGGTCGGATGGAAGTGAGCCGCGCGGAGTTTCATCGCACGCTCTATCTCGCGATCAAATACGTGCAAGATGAAAGCTCCATTCATCTTCACCGCGTTCTGGACAATCCTGAAGCTTACGAAGGCGTCGATATCGGTGCCGGTCGTGGGTTGGACGAATTCTGGGCATCTGCGAGCTTTGCCGGTTTGATCGAAAGTTTGCCGGACACGTATCAGTTCTTGCCGAAGCTCTGCGATGAACACGGTTTTGATGAGATCCGCCTGGAGAACCCGATCGTCGTATACGCCAATGAAGTGGCACCGCTGGGAGTGGTGAACTCGGCGATAACGCGAGCACTGGAGGCCGCTTATGCAATTGATGATAGAACTTATGCGGCCATGCATTTTGATGACGAAAAGAAACGTCATGCTTGGTGCCGCAAGACTTACCACCAGCCGCGTTTCGCCGAGATCAACGCGGCGGAGACAGCCACTGTCGGCGGTGAGCCTTACTTCCTCACCCCCGATCGACCGAACGGTATGGGCGTTCTCTTGGTGCATGGATTTCTCTCCTCGCCGGCCGAATTACGGGAGCTGGGAGATAGGTTCTGCGCCGCCGGTTATACGGTCGTCGGCGCGCGCTTGGAAGGACATGGCACGTCACCTTGGGATCTGAGGGATCGCGAATGGGAAGATTGGCTGGAGTCGGTCCGCCGGTGCTATCGGATTTTGATCCCCTATGTCGACCAAATCTGCCTCGTCGGATTTTCGACGGGTGGTAGCTTGGTTTTACAGCTTGCGGCGGAGCAGCCGGAGAAATTAGCCGGCGTCGCTTCGATTTCCGCGCCGGTGAAATTCCGCAATCGCAACCTGATATTCGTCCCGTTATTGCACGGAGCCAATACGATTGCGCGTTGGATCCCGAGCCTTGAAGGAGTGATGCCGTTTCGACCGAATCCATCCGAGCATCCAGATGTAAATTACGGCAGCATTCCGATACGCGGCCTCTATGAATTGCGCCAAACCGTAGATGCGTTGTTGAAGGTGTTGCCAACGATAACGGCGCCGACATTGGTGGTCCACGGGAAGGACGATCCGGTCATCGATTCCTCAAGCGCTAACACTATTTTGGAGGCGCTCGGATCAGAGGAGAAGCAGCTGGAATTAATTGAGTCGACCCGGCACGGAATCGCATACGAAAACATTGGCAATTGCCAGCAGATGGTACTCTCCTTCGTTGAGTCCTTGCGCTCTGAAATCCCTCAAATAGCGCTTGTGTCATGAAAGCCCGAAACACATTCGTGTGGGAGGGGGGGCGATGAAGCCGGTGTTCGGCGTCCGTGGAAAAGACTTACTCAATAGGATTGGTGAGCGGTTCGGGTTTACGCCACTGCGGGAGGCAACTCCGGAGACGCCCTATCCCTGGCTCGCAAGTTATCCTGATAAGATCGACTGGTCGCAGACCATATCGCGCAAGCCGTTGCATCGTCTCATGGATGAAACCGTCGAACGGTTTGGGGATAATCCGTGCGTTGATTTTCTCGGCAAATCCTATTCGTACCGAGAAATCGGCGATTTAGTGAATAAGGCGGCAAAGGGATTTAGGCATCTCGGTGTAGAGCGCGGCGTAAAAGTTGGATTGTGCCTGCCGAATTGTCCCTATTCGATCATTTGTTACTACGCGGTGCTGAAGGCGGGTGGCACGGTGGTGAATTATAACCCGCTCTATGTGGAGCGAGAGCTTGCGGCACAGGTAGAAGATTCGAAAACGACGATCCTTGTCACGTTGGACTTGCAACAGCTTTATCCCAAGGCTTCCGCCCTGCTGGAGAGCACAGGGCTTCGCCAGATCATCGTCTGCCGGATGAGTGAAATTTTGCCGCCTCTCAAAGGTATTTTATTTTCAACATTGAAGCGCAGCGAACTTTCGGAAATTCCGGAGGACGTTCAACACGTGCCCTTCGCCAATCTGATCAATAACGATGGAGAGATCGAAGCGCCGAAAATCGATCTCGATGGCGATATCGCGCTACTGCAATATACCGGTGGCACGACGGGGACCCCGAAGGGCGCGATGCTGACCCATGGTAATCTCTCCGCGAATATGGCGCAGGTGCTCGCGTGGGTCGGTGATTTGGAGCCGGGCCAAGAGAAGTTCATCGGCGTGTTGCCATTCTTTCATGTCTTCGGCATGACGCTGGTCATGAACCTTGGAATTGCGACGGGGTCGGAGTTGGTGCTGCTACCGCGCTTCGAACTCGATCAATTGCTGAAGACGGTCGAACGAACCAAGGCGACGGTGTTGATGGGGGTGCCGACGATCTATACCGCGATCATCGGCGCACCGGATTTGGACGACCACGATCTCTCCACGATCAAGTATTGCGTCTCCGGCGGCGCTCCGTTGCCGGCTGCTTTGCGCCAGGGTTTCGAAACCCTCACCGGGTGTTATCTGGTCGAAGGTTACGGTCTCACCGAATGCTCGCCGGTCGCACTTTCTAACCCACTTGGCGGTCTCAATAAGGAAAACTCCATCGGTATTCCCTTGCCTGGAACATCCGTTGAGTTTCGTGATCTCGATGATCCCGAAGTCGTCGTGCCCTATGGCGAGAAGGGTGAGCTCTGTATTTCCGGCCCGCAGGTCATGCCAAGTTATTGGCGGCGCACGGAAGAAAGCGACGCCACAGTTATCGATGGGTGGCTACACACGGGCGATGTCGGCTACATGGATGAAGACGGTTATGTCTTTCTCGTCGATCGCAAGAAAGACCTGATCCTTTGCGGCGGATTCAATGTGTATCCTCGTATGATCGAAGAAGCGATTATGACCCATCCGGGCGTCGCCGAGGTAATCGTCATTGGGATTCCCGACGATTATCGTGGCGAGACACCGAAAGCCTTTGTGAAGCTTCTCGACGGACAGTCTCTGTCCGAAAGGGAAATGAAGGATTATCTCCGCGACCGGCTTTCGCGGATCGAGATGCCGGAATTCGTCGAGTTCCGGGAAGAATTGCCAAAGACGATGATCGGTAAATTGTCGAAGAAAGAATTGGTGGCCGAGGAGGCTGCGAAACGAAACACCCTTTCCGAGGAGGCAAGTGAACCATGAAGAATGCTGTCATTGCAGGATACGTTCGATCCCCGTTCGCCTTTGCCCAACAAGGAGAATTAGCGAAAGTACGCCCCGACGATCTTGCCGCCCAAATCGTGCGGGGACTGGTCGAGAAAACCGGTATCGATCCCACCGATGTGGAAGACTTGATCCTGGGGTGTGCATTTCCGGAGGGCGAGCAAGGGCTCAACATTGCGCGCCTTGTCGTCCTTGCAGCCGATCTGCCGATCACTATCGCCGGTGCTACGGTCAATCGTTTCTGTGGATCATCCATGTACGCGATCCACATGGCGGCCGGTGCTATCGCGATGGGTGCGGGGGATGCTTTCATCTGTGCCGGTGTCGAGTCCATGACCCGGGTGCCCATGGGAGGATACAATCCCTTGCCGAGCCCAAAGCTCTTCGAGGCTCGGCCGGAGGCTTACATATCGATGGGCGAGACAGCTGAGAACGTCGCCCGCCAATATCAAATCACCCGCGATGCCCAGGATGAGTTTGCTGTCGGAAGCCAGAATAAGGCCGTTGCTGCGATGGAGGCTGGACGGCTCGACGATGAAATCGTCCCGATTGTCGTGGGGGGCAGAAAGATCGAGCGAGACGGGTGCGTGCGGTCCGATACCACGGCTGAAGGCTTGGCGAATTTGAAGCCGGCATTCGATGAGGGCGGTACGGTAACGGCTGGCACGTCATCTCCTCTGACCGACGGTGCGGCAGCAACACTGGTCTGCAGTGAAGAGTATGCAGAGCGTACAGGTCTGAAACCGTTGGCCCGGATCAAGAGCATCGCGGTGGCGGGTTGCGCGCCGGAGATCATGGGGATCGGTCCGGTGCATGCGACTAGAAAGGCTTTGGAACGCGCCAACCTAGCGATCGGCGATATAGACGTGACGGAGTTGAACGAAGCCTTCGCCTCGCAAGCGCTAGCCTGCATGCGTGATCTTGATTTGGATGGGGCAAAGGTAAATCTGGATGGCGGGGCCATTGCGTTCGGCCATCCGCTGGGTGCGACGGGCGCGCGGATCACCGGCAAGGCGGCTGCCCTTTTGCAACGCGAAGGCGGGCGATACGCACTGTCCACCCAATGCATCGGTGGTGGCCAAGGGATCGCCACAATCTTGGAATCCGTCTCGTGAGTGGGATCGAAAAAGTCGCGGTAATCGGCGCCGGTGTTATGGGGGCTGGCATCGCGGCGCAGGTGGCGAATGCGGGTGTCTCGGTTCGCCTGCTCGATATCGTCCCGAAAGAGCGGGAAAACAGAAACGCTATCGCCGAAGGGGCGATTGCGAGACTCCTTAAGACCGATCCCGCGCCCTTGATGCATCCCCGCAACGCCAAGCGGATCGAACCTGGCAATATCGAAGATCATTTAGAGCTGTTGGCCGATTGCGATTGGATCGTCGAAGCCGTAATCGAGCGTATCGATATCAAGCGTGATCTCTATACCAAGCTGGAAGCGGTGCGGAAGCCAGGCTCGATCATTTCCTCGAACACGTCGACCATACCGCTGGCGCAATTGATCGAAGACATGCCGGAAGCATTACAGCAGGATTTTCTGATCACTCATTTCTTCAATCCGCCCCGGTATATGCGCTTGTTGGAGCTTGTTGGCGGCGCGAAGACCAGAAGTGATGTAATTAATCTCATGCGAAGTTTCGGCGATGTACGCCTCGGCAAAACGGTGATCGACTGCAAGGACACACCGGGATTCATTGCCAACCGCATCGGGACTTACTGGTTGCAAAGTGCTGTTGTCACCGCGATGGAGCAAGGCGTATCGGTCG
>JABJCS010000414.1 GCA_018665505.1 Alphaproteobacteria bacterium | reverse complement strand
CTTTCACCACAAATGTCTAACGCGCGCATAGGTAATTCAGATATGAACGGTCGGTTACGGTGTCAGATATTAATATCTCTTTTCGTCATCATTCTAATTGCGCTACCACCGCAGGCTAAAGCGGTTGATTTTGATACATGGCTCACGGAGTTCTCCTCTGAAGCGGCGGCAAAGGGAATTTCGGCGTCGACAATAAAGAATGCGTTGGCAGGGATTCGACCGATTCCAAGGGTTGTTGAGTTGGATAGGCGGCAGCCGGAATTTACTCTGACTTTCCCCGACTATATGAAACGTGTGGTCACGGCCACACGCATAAAGAAGGCACGGGCGCGTTACGATAAGCATAAGGTATTGCTCGACCGGGTGAGCAAACGTTACGGCGTCCAACCACGGTTTATTGTAGCGCTTTGGGGAATTGAGACGGATTTTGGACGTCTGACAGGTGGGTTCGACGTAATTCCGGCCCTGGCGACCTTGGCCCATGACGGTCGGCGCAGCGCCTTTTTCCGCGCCCAGCTTCTCAATGCATTGACGGTTATCGATCAAGGACACATCGCGGCGGACAAGATGAAAGGGTCATGGGCCGGAGCGATGGGTCAGGTTCAGTTCATGCCGTCGAGTTTTTTGAATTTCGCCGTTGATTTTGATGATGATGGCCGGAAGAACCTTTGGACTTCACAAGAGGACGTGTTCGGTTCTGCCGCGAATTACCTTGCGAAGTCCGGTTGGAACGGCAGTGAAACCTGGGGCCGTAAAGTTAAACTGCCGACCCCATTCGACGAGAACTTGATCAACTACAAAAAGATCACGAAGCCTCTCCGGGAGTGGGATGAACTGGGGGTCCTGCGCGACGACGGTACCCGCCTACCGAGCGTTGATATCAAAGCGTCTTTGGTCCGGCCGAAAGAAGGGCAAGGGCCGAACTTCATAATCTACGGTAATTACCGCGCGATTTTAAAATGGAACCGCTCACATTATTTTGCATTGGCGGTCGGGCATCTTGCGGATGCGATTATTCACCGTTAGGTTACCACATTCTGATGATGGAGTCGCGTAACCATACAAGATAGTGTGGTGATTGGGTAATGAACCATTTTCGATCTCTCTTATTCTCCCTATTTGCGATGGGGCTTTTGGGCGCTTGCGCGGAGACCACTTTTCTCGCGCATGCCACGAAAGAGATTCAACAAAGCGTCGGCTTAAACGGGAAGTCCGGTAAAACGATTTATAAGGTTGGAAAACCATATGAAATCAATGGCGTCTGGTACTACCCCAAGGTCGACTACAAATACGCTGAGACGGGTATTGCCTCTTGGTATGGGCCGAATTTTCACCGCAAAAAGACTGCAAATGGCGAAATCTTTGATATGAACGGCGTGAGCGCCGCGCATAGAACGCTCCCAATGCCGAGCCTCGTTCGCGTCACAAATCTTAATAGCGGCCGAACGATCAATGTCAGAATCAATGATCGCGGACCGTTCGCACACGGACGCATCATCGATCTTTCGCGCCGGGCCGCACAATTGCTTGGCTTCGAACGTGCCGGTACCGCTCCCGTTAGGATCGAGATACTTGCCGAAGAAAGCCGGCAACTGGCGGCAGCGGCGCAGAATTTAGCCGGTAGAGCACCGGGGATAGAGCCAAAGAAACCTGACCCCGCACCGACAGTATCGGTGACCAGCTCAACTTTGCCGCCGCCCGCCGGCGTAAAGACGGCGAGACCACCTTCGGACCAATTCAAAGTGTCGCCGGTCACTCAAGGTCCAGTGAAGACAGGGCGCTCGAAACCGTCCCTTGCCGTTGTTGACGAAAAGGTAACTCTCGGAACCGTTACTGAAAAACCTAAGATATTCGTCCAAGCCGGCGCATTCTCACGATTCCAGAACGCCCATAAAGTCCGCGCGGTATTGAAACAGCTCGGGCCGACCAAAATTACGCAAGTCGATATAAATCAGCGACCGCTCTTCCGTGTCCGTATCGGCCCTTTGGGTACCGTGGAAAGCGCCGACCAAATATTGGCAAGCGTAATTAAAGCGGGATATCCGGATGCGGCAACAATTGTCGAATGATTGCCAAATTTTCGGCTAATTCAAATGTCAGTGTCCTAAATCGCGTAAAGAGCCGTTTATATGGAATCGAGAATGATGCTGAATACTAAGCAAATCTGTTTTGAGGAACCTATGCGACAATTTCTTGGCTTTGCACTAGGCGTCCTGCTCGCAGTTGCACTCGCATACGCACCGTCAGCGGCCAGAGCATTGGAGACGAACGCTAAACAAGCCATTCTGTTGGATTTTGAGACCGGGGTCGAACTGTACTCCAAGAACGCCGATGATTTGATGCCGCCGGCATCGATGACCAAGATGATGACTGTTTATTTGCTGTTCGAGCGGCTGGCGGAAGGGCGTTTGTCCTTGGACGACGAACTTCTGGTCAGTCGCAAGGCCAGGAAAAAGGGCGGCTCGAAAATGTTCGTGGAAGCAGGCAAGAACATCAAGGTCGAGGATTTAATCCGCGGCATTGTCGTGCAGTCGGGAAACGACGCGACGATTGTCGTCGCGGAAGGGTTAGCTGGCAACGAAGATGCCTTTGCTCGGGAAATGACGGATAAGGCCCGCGAATTGGGTATGAGCAACACCACGTTCCGAAATGCCTCTGGTTGGCCCGATCCCGAACATCGCACATCTGCAAGGGATCTCGCGATATTGGCAGAGGCGACGATCCGCAATTTTCCAGACTATTACAAATATTACGCGGAACGAAAATTTACCTTTTCGACCATAACGCAGCGAAATCGAAATCCGCTACTCGGTCGCCTGAAGGGGGCGGATGGTCTGAAGACCGGCCACACGGAGAATGCTGGATACGGTCTTACGGCATCAGCAATCCGGGATGGGCGACGGCTTGTTCTCGTGCTCAATGGGATGCCGTCCGATCGGGCGCGGAAGAACGAATCGCAACGCATTTTGGATTGGGGGTTTCGGGAGTTCGGCAATTTCAACCTCTTCGCGGCCAATGAAAAAATCACCTCCGTCGGTGTTTGGCTTGGTGAAAAAACCTCCATTCCGCTATTGGCGAAAGAAGGTGTTTTGCTGACGATGGAGCGGAAGCATCGAAAGAGCCTGAAAGTTACAATCCGCCATACGGAACCGATCCCAGCTCCCGTCAAAAAGGGCAGCAAATTGGGCGATATCATTGTCAATGTCGCGGATAGGAACCCAATACAAATTCCCCTCATTGCCGGTGAGGACGTCCAAAGATTAGGACCCAGCGGGCGGATTTCTGCGGCCTTAGGGTATCTCTTGTGGGGGGCCTCGAGATAGTTGATCGCTCAAAGGCGAAATTCATCAGCTTTGAGGGAGGCGAGGGGGCAGGCAAGTCCACGCAAATCCAACGGCTGGCCGTTTATATAGAGTCCTGCGGCATACAGGTTTGCACAACCCGGGAGCCTGGCGGATCAGTTGGTGCAGAAGAAATACGTGACTTGCTTGTCGAGGGTGATGTAGATCGGTGGGACTCCACTACTGAGACCCTACTTCTCGCGGCAGCACGCCGATCTCATATGGGCGATTTGATAACACCGGCGCTCGAGAATGGGGATTGGGTCTTGTGTGATCGATTCATCGATTCGACTAAGGCCTATCAAGGATACGGTCAGGGCCTTGATCTTGCGGTCATCGCCCAATTGCAGGAGATAGCAGTAGGCAATTTCATTCCGGACCTCACTATCCTCTTAGACATCTCCGTCGAGGATGGTTTAGCACGCGCCGCATCGCGTGGCGGCGCGGCGCGATACGAGCAAATGGACATCTCGATGCATCTCCGAATCCGCGAAGGATTCTTAAAGATGGCAGCCGCGGAGCCCGACAGGTTCGTCATTGTCGATGCAGGACAATCCATTGATGCGGTTTCAGTAGAAATCAAAAATTGCATTGCCGGGCGTTTCGGTTTGAATTGAGGGATGACGCAAAACACCGATCCTTTACTGCCGATCGATAACCATCGCTTCATTGGCCACGCCAAGGTCGAAGCGGCGCTGTTTGAGGCATGCCGCTCGCACCACCTACATCACTCGTTGATATTGGCAGGGCCGAAGGGGATTGGAAAAGCGACCTTGGCGTATCGCCTGGCGCGGCGCCTCTTAAAGCCGGAAGAAGATGGCTTACTCGGTTTAGAGCCCGAAGGTGCCGATAATTTCGATATGTCGCCCGAGGATCCCGTCTTCCGTCAGGTCGCGGCCGGCGGACATCCGTCGCTCAAGCTGGTAGAGCGGGCGCGGAACGCCGATTCGGGGAAAATAGCGCGCGATATCACTGTCGCCGACATTCGCGCTTTGTCGGATTTTTATCGCAAGACATCGGTCGCCGGCAGCTGGCGTATCGCAATCGTGGACCCGGCGGAAGCGATGAATCAAAACGCCGCAAACGCCTTGCTTAAAATCCTCGAAGAACCGCCAGAACGTTGCGTTATCATATTGATTTCACATGCTCCCGGCCGCCTGTTGCCGACAATCCGGTCCCGGTGTCATTTCATCCAAATGTCATCCTTGTCGGCACTGGAAATGGCTACGGCGCTTGAGGCATTGGGCATTCGTGTCGACGGTGCGGATATCGAGCTGCTGACAACGCTGTCGGAGGGAAGCGTCGGCGACGCTTCCCGCATTGTGCAAATGGACGGATTGGCCCTATACCGCGATATCCAAGCGTTAATGGCACGACGCGGCGCGACATTTGAAGGGGATTTGGATTCTTTCTGCGATCGCATGACAAAAAAAGGCCAAGAGGAGACGTTCGAATTATTCACACGGCTCATGGAACGGTCGATTTCGGATCATATCGTTGAGATGGGACGGGCGGGTAGTGCCGCGAGACCCGGTGGGGAACTTGATCGCTGGCTCGATGTATGGGAAAAGGTCCGCGTTCTTTTCGCTCAGGCGAGCGGGCTTGGACTCGATCGAAAACATGTAATTTTAAACGCTTTTCTCCATGTCTCCGGTGCGGCAACCAGCGCTCCGGGGCGCTAGGGAGAGCGAGGCGAGGCTATGTCGCGTTATTACGTCACGACACCAATCTACTACGTGAACGATGCACCGCATATTGGCCATGCCTACACCACGCTCGCCTGCGATGTGCTTGCGCGATTCATGCGGTTGGACGGACATGACGTCCGGTTCTTAACCGGAACTGATGAACACGGTCAGAAGGTCGAAAAAGCGGCAGCGGCTAAGGGCATCGATCCGCAAAGCTTTACAGATGAAATATCTCAAAATTTCCGTCACTTAGCCGATGTTATGAACTTCAGCTATGATGATTTTATCCGTACGACTGAGCCTCGTCACATCACGTCATGTCAGGCGATCTGGAAAGCGATTGCGGGTCGAAAGTCACCCCAAGGACGCGACAATATCTATCTCGACAAGTATGCCGGCTGGTATGCGGTGCGCGATGAGGCGTTTTATACCGAGGCGGAATTGGAGGATGGTCCTGGCGGTAAGAAAATCGCCCCCACCGGCGCGGAAGTCGAATGGGTCGAGGAGCCGAGCTATTTCTTCCGACTTTCGGACTGGCAAGACGCGTTATTGGAATTCTACGCCGCCAATCCTGACTTCATCGCACCGAGCAGCCGCCGTAATGAAGTCATCAATTTCGTCGAAGGAGGATTAAACGATTTATCGATCTCCCGTACCACCTTCAGCTGGGGCGTTCCGGTGCCGGGCGACGAAGACCATATTATGTATGTTTGGCTTGACGCACTCACCAATTATATCACCGCGGTCGGTCATCCGAATAAAGAAGACCAATTGTGGGAATACTGGCCCGCAAATCTGCACATGGTCGGTAAGGATATTCTGCGGTTTCATACCGTGTATTGGCCAGCTTTCCTGATGGCGGCCGGGCTCGAGCCACCGCAACGCGTCTTTGCCCATGGGTGGTGGACGAACGAAGGTCAAAAGATTTCAAAGTCCGTCGGCAATGTCATCGATCCCAT